>CAZWBN010000040.1:0-13800 GCA_964632095.1 uncultured Clostridia bacterium
TTCCAGGTGTGAAATATGCTACTTGCTCTAAGTACACACTGTTCCCTATTGGAGAGAAAATCTTTATCTTCTTCAAATCCTCTATATTATCTCTGTCGCTTTCTCGGAGTCTCACTCTTATATCAATCTCCTCTCCCCCGACTCTATAGCGAGTTGCAATCTTTCCTAAGGTGGCGGTTTGAAGTATTGAAGCAACCTGACCAACAGTTAATCCTAATCGTGATGCATGTTCTCTATTTATTTTTATTTGATATTCGGGTTTTCCTTCCATTAAAGAATGGGTTAAATCTCTGATTCCCTCTATACCTTTTATTCTCTCTATAATACTATCCGCAATTCTTTTCATAAGGTCTAAGTCTTTCCCATAGATTTTTATGTCTATAGGTGTTCTGCTTCCTCCAAAAAACATTTGACTCATATCAATTGCTTCAAATTTTGCATTCTTGATTCGTGGAAGCTGGTGCCGAATTTTTTCTAATATCTCGCTACTTGGAACTTTTCTCTCAGGCTTTCTTTTTAAACCAACCCAGATAAAACTCTCATGAGGACCTGCTGCAGAGAATCCCATTGCTGCATCCATTGGGTCCTCCTCAGCAGGAGTTCCTATTGTTGAACTAATAATTTCAACATCTTTTTCTTTTAAAAACACCTCTTCAACGAGATTAACTATTCGAGAAGTTTCTTTCATTGGAGTTCCAACAGGCATCTTAAGATCAAGTATAATCATGCTCCTATCAATTGCTGGCATAAATTCTGTCCCAATAAAGGGAATTAATCCTATTGAAATAATGAAAAGACTAAAAGCAACAATTAAGACCTTTCCCCTATGTTTTAGAGCTTTAAGAAGAATATTTTGATAAAAATTCTTAACCTTTGAAAATTGTCTTTCTCCAAAACTTTTCTCATATTCCTTTTTTGTTTTCCTTACCTTAAAAAGGAGAGATGTAAACAAAGGGACAATGGTCAATGCCACAAAAAGAGAGGAAATTAATGCAAACGAAACAGAAAGAGCTAATCCACGAACCAATTGCCCTGTAATTCCCGAAGCAAATACCATAGGTAAGAAAACAGCAATAGTGGTTAAAGTAGAAGCTGTAATAGCCATTCCTACTTCTGAAGCACCAATTTTAGCAGCGTTTTCGCTGTCTTTACCTTCTTCGAGATGACGAAATATATTTTCAATTACCACTATAGCATTATCAACAAGCATGCCTATTCCAAGGGCAAGTCCTCCAAGTGTCATTAGATTTAAAGTATATCCAGCAACATAAAAGGCAATAAAAGTGGTTATTATAGAAAGAGGAATTGCCAGAGCAATTGTTATAGTAGGACGCCAATTTCTGAGAAATAAGAAAATAAAGAAGATGGCAAGTATCCCTCCGATCAATGCATTATTTGCAGTTCGATTAGTCACTCTTTGAATCATTTCTGCTTGGTCCATAACTTCATGAAATTCAATATCAGGAGGAAGAGTCTTCTTTATCTTCTCAATTTCTTTTTTAACTTCATTTACTGTTTTTACAGTATTAGCGTCCGAGCGCTTATTTATCATTATAAAAACACTTTTTTTTCTCTGAATTCGGCTGATATATCGGGTTTCTTTTACAGTGTCCTTAATTTCAGCAACATCCCTCAAATAAATCGGTTTCCCATCCGGGGTAGACCCTACAATTATATTTTTAATTTCATCAAGGCTCTGAAATTCCCCCACTGTTCTGACAAGATACTCTGAATGAGCCTGTTCAATATGTCCTGCTGGAAGATTTAAATTTTCAAATCTTAAAGCCTGAACGAGCTGGTCAAGGGTCAGGTTTCTTGTTTCAAGAGCAGACCTGTCCACTTCTACAAGGATCTCCCTCTCCTCAGGAGAAAATACCTGGACTGAAGCAACTCCATCAAGTCTCTCAAGTCTTCCTGCTACATTATCCTCCATTATGTTTTTTAATTCTCTTAAACTTCTTCGGTCAGATGTTACCCCATAGAAAATAATAGGAAATTGGGTAAAACTGAATTTTACAACCAGAGGGTCAGAAGCATCTTCGGGAAGATAATTTCTATATAAGCCAATGCGGTCACGGATGTCCTGAGCTGCAAAGTCAAGATTCGTTCCCCATTCAAATTCAACCATTACTACAGATATTCCCTCCTGAGAAATTGAGCTTACTTTTTTTACTCTATTAACCGAACTTACAATTTGCTCAATGGGTTTTGTAATTGTATTTTCAATTTCTTCTGAGGAAACTCCACTGTAAACTGTTACCACTGAAACTGTTGGGTAATCTATGTCAGGGAAAAGATCAAGCCCCAATCTTGAGAATGTAATAAAACCCAGGACAATCAAAATCCCGGTTATCATAATTGTGGTTACTTTTCTCTTAACAGCAAATTCTGGTAGATTCATTTCAAACCTCCTCCTCAATTCTAACTGAGGCACCGTCCTCTAAGCCATAATTACCTTCAACAATTACATATTCTCCTTCTTTTATTCCCTTTATTATTTCCAGTTCGCCCTCGCTTCTCAAACCAATCTCTATATTTTTCTTTTTTGCTTTTCCATTTTTTACAATAAACACATAATGCCCATCTATTACTGCTTTTTCTGGAATCACTATTGTATTTGAATGTGTCTCTGTAATAATTGAGATTTCTCCAAAAATACCCGGTTTTAATAACAAATCTGGGTTGTCAAATACTACTTGCACAAGAAAAGTTTTACTAACAGGGTCAGCTGCAAGATTTACTAGATGAACATATCCCTGGAATCTTTTGTCTGGATACGCATCTACCTTTAAAATCGCTTTTTGACCCTTTTTTATCTTTCCTATATCACTTTGAGGAACATGCAAATTCACTTTAATTTTTGAAAAATCCATTAAAGTGAGCACACCCTTTGTAGGTGAAAATCCACCCATCATAGGGTTAATCACATCTCCTACTTCTGCATTCTTTGAAGTTATTATTCCTGAGAAAGGAGCTTTCATAATTGAAACTTCCAGATTATGTTTCACTAAATTAACTGTTGCCTGCGCCTGCCTTAATTGAGCCTCTGCTGCATCATAAGCTAACTTAATCTTTTCATATTGTTGAGTGGAAATTGCCTTCTTTTCTAAAAGTTTTCTCATCCTCTCCATATTTCTTTTAGCATCCTCGCAATTAGCTTTTGCAACTTCAAGGGCTGCTTCTGCCTGTTTCAATTGTAATCTAATTGACCTTGTATCTAATTCAGCCAATAACTGTCCTTTTTTAACATAATCACCAACTTCTACATATATTTTTGCTACTTTACCCGCTATATCCGGGATAATATCAATTTTATTCCATGCTTCCAGTGTTCCTGTATAGCTTAATTTATGCGAAATTTCTCTTAAACTTGCTTTTATAACTTTAACTGGAGTTGCACCTACTTCAAATTCTTTGTTTGAAGATTCCTGTTTCCTACATGATGTAAATATAATCAGAAAAACTAAAATAGCAATTAAAAGTAGAAGCTTAATATACTTATTCACTTCGCCCTCCTTTTAGCAATTTTTGATAAGTCATAGCCGATTGCCTTTTCTAATTGTGCCAAGGCAACCACATAATCAAAAAGTGCCTGAGTATAATTAGTTTTTGCCTGAGTCAGGGCAACCTGGGCAGAACTTACATCCAAACTTGTTGCCAGACCTTCTGAATAATTCAATTCCGCAATTCTCACACTTTCCATGGCTTGCTCAACATTTTTTTCCTGAGATTCTAAGGTTTCCTTAGCCTCTTTAATTTTTAATATCGCTTGCTGAACTTCAAGCTTTATTTTCTCGAGCAAGGCTTTTTTATTCAATTTTATTTCCTTTAAAAAAGCTTTAGACTGACCTATTTTTGCTGAGGTTAGAAATCCACTAAAAATCGGAATGGATAGAACAAGGTTAATATTATAGTAATCCTGCCATTTATCTTTATCAAGAGAAAGCTCATTTCCCCAGATATTATAATTTCCTACAATTGAAAGAGTTGGAAAATTAGACACTTTTGCAAGCCGGAGCATTTGCTCACCAATTTTCTCCTGATAATTCAACTGAATAAGCTCTGGTCTATTTTTTAAAGCAATATCTAAACATTTTTTAACATTAAGTTCAAATGGCTCATATTTCAGTTCTCCTTTCAGCTCAATAGGGGTATCTATATCAATTCCTAAGATTGTTTTGAGTCCCAATAAAGCTGATTCATAATTATTCTTTGCTCTTATTAATTGGGGTTTTAAATTCGCTAACTGAACTTCTGCTCTCAGTAAATCAAACTGGGACGCCATTCCAACTTCATATAAATTCTTAACATTGGTTAAGTGTTTTTCCGCAAGTTCGACTGCTTCTTTTGAAACTTTGACGAATTCTCTTGCGAGAAGACAGCCATAAAAAGCCCTTTTTACCTCAAAAATGACCTGTTGCCTTGTTTGTTTTTCAATCTCTTTTGTTAATTTCAAATTATATTTTGCTTGATTATAAGAATAATAAAGTTTACCACTTGTAAATAATGGTTGTGTGAAATTTAAAGTAAATTGATAGTCCTTTGTAAAGTCAATAGCTACTTTTCGGGGTGGCATGCCAGGAATAAAAGAGGGCATTTCTAATTCGAACAACTTTTCTTTCAAGGTATGAACAGCATTTAAATTTATTTTTGGAAAAAAATTGGAACGGGCTTCTGTCAGCTGAGCTTTAGCTCCTTCAACTTTTTTTTGAGCAGCTAAATAATATGGATTTTGCGTTAATGCGAGTTCAAGACTTTTTTCCAGAGTTAAAATAATTTTCTCCCCTGAATGGAGAGGGTAAGAAAACAAAAATAAGGATATAAGAATAAACGAACAAATTCTTTTATTGTTTTCTTTCACTTTTTTCCTCCTTACATGATATTCCATTTAAAAACATCTGATAGATTGTTTCGGTTTTTTCTCTCAAGCTTGATTTATCTCTTTCAAGAATTTTCCTAACAGCATAGGCATGGATTATTCCATTTAATGCAGTAATTAAATCTTTCACATCAAACTTTTTAAATCTTCCTTCTTTAATACCCTCTGAAAAAATCTTCCCAACCAATTTTCTGTATTTATGTCGCTCTTCCATCATTAAATTAATGAAATCCTTGCCTATTTCTCTCTGAATTTTTTGCCTTTCCTCAGGACTAAAAAATATATTAAGAAAACTTTTATTTAAATCGTATGCTTCAAGCCAATAATTTATTACTGTTTTTATTTTCTCCTCACACTTTTTTTCACTATTTACAATAGATTCTATTTTATCCATGAATTTTTGATGTTCTTTCTTAATAATTTCCATAAAAATCTCGCCCTTGCTTTTAAAATAATGATAAATAGTAGCTTTTGAAAATGCTGATTCCTTCGCTATTTCATTTACAGTTGTAAGGGAAAAACCCTTTTCTGCAAATAATTTTTTTGATGCTTCTAAAATGTCATTTTTCTTCATCAGTTCTTCTCTGTGTCTTCTCTCTTCTCGGTTCATTTTAAACTCTGCAGTTTAATAATTAAACTTTTCAGTTTAAAATTATAATTCAGTTTATCCAAGTTGTCAAATAGATTAAATTTTACTTTGGAATTAATTTGAATATAAAACTTATTAAGAGGGGCTTCTATAAAAAAGTGGGGAAAAATGAGAGAGGAGTGGCAGGACAGAAACCTCTTGAAGGAGGTCCTGCCACCATGAGAAATGATATATTAAAATTATTTAATTTGCAAGGCTATGGGTTAATTTTCCCAAAATTGCCGATAGAATTTTAAAATAGATTTTTTTCTCTATTTCTTTAACAATTTTTCAATTAAGAGCGATCCACAGTTTTTAATATTTTCATTTTTACAAGCCATAATATCCATGATATTAACACCCCCGAGGTGTAAAAAGCCTTACACCATGGAGAGCTTCTTTTCAAGTAAAATTTTATGGCAGCAATTTAGGATTAAACAATATCTTAATCGTCTTCCCACTTGGGAGCTTCCTTGACTGAAGAGAGGATTAATGGTATTTTTTGGTTGAACTTCAAATGGTTGAAATTCCAGAAAAGTTATTTTACAAATTAAAAGAAATATCTCGTTTAGCAAATTTAGACCCAAAAGTTATTGATTATTGGGAGCAGGAATTCCCTATTTTAAACGCAGGAAGAAATAGAAAAGGTGAGAAAATATTTAGACAAAAAGATATTAAAATAATTTTAAGAATTAAAGAATTATTAATGAAAGAAGGCTTCACTCTTGCAGGCGCTAAAAGAAAAATAGAAGAAGAATTTGGCTCAAGATCAAAGACAACGACTCATCCGGATTTATTAAGAAAAGCTCTTTATAAAATCAAACAGGAATTGGAAGAGATATTGACAATAATGGAAAGAAATGATACCAAATAGATAGGACGGGACGTGGCGCAGCCTGGTAGCGCACACGCTTGGGGTGCGTGGGGTCGGCGGTTCAAATCCGCTCGTCCCGACCATTCTCCTTCTTAAAAAGAATATTGCTTTTTATCTTATTTTTTTATAAACTGTTTCTTTCTCTTAATAGCTTAAGAAAATGACTCTTATATTGATTACTAATGATGATGGCTTTTTATCCGAAGGTATTCGAACGCTTGAAGAAAAAATAAAAGAAATTGGCGAAGTTTTTATAGTTGCACCTGATAGAGAAAGAAGTGCAATTTCCTATGCTTTAACTCTTCATCGTCCGATAAAAGCTGAAAGGATTAAAGAAAATCTCTACGCGATTGATGGAACACCTATTGACTGTATAAATCTCGCTCTCGGAAAACTGTTGCCTAAAAAACCGGATTTAATAATTTCAGGAATAAATAAGGGACCAAATCTGGGCGAGGATACTACCTATTCCGGAACTGTTTCTGGAGCAGTCCAAGGAACTTTATTTGATATTCCATCCTTCGCAATTTCTGTTCTTCCCAATGAAAAAGGAGACTTTTATTACGACTTAGGAGCTCAAGTTGCTCTTAAAATAGCTAAATGGATTTTAAACAATAAACTTCCCGAAGAGACAACTCTAAATATTAATGTTCCACCACCTCCTATTCGAGGTTTTAAATTAACAAAATTAGGCAAAAGAAAATATCAGCCTGACATAGTAGAAAAAGTCAATCCAAGAGGTGAAAAATATTACTGGATTGGAAATGGGAAACCATTATGTCTCGGAGACGAGGACACAGATATAAGAGCGGTGGAAAAAGGATTTATATCAATTACACCATTAAAGCTTGACTTAACAGATTACAAAGCCCTTGAATATTTAAAAACAAAATTCAATTTATTTATTGATGAAATATGAAATTTCTGAGAAAACTATATGAATGGGTTCTGCATTGGGCGGAAACTCCCTATGGCCCCTTAGCCTTATTTCTCCTTGCATTTGCAGAATCTTCCTTCTTTCCAATTCCTCCTGATGTTCTTTTAATTGCTCTTATTCTTGGCTCAATAATAAGAGCCTTTCGTTTCGCACTTATTTGTTCTCTTGGTTCAATCCTGGGTGGAATGTTTGGGTATTTCATTGGATACAAATTATGGTGGGCATCACCGGGAATTTACTCAGATATTGCTCATTTCTTTTTTAATTATATACCTGGTTTTACAGAAAAAGTTTTTCTGACTATCAAGTCAAAGTATGAAGTGTGGAATTTCTGGATAGTTTTCAGCGCAGGATTTACAATTATTCCCTATAAAGTCATTACGATAAGTGCAGGAGCCTTTAACATAAATTTTTTCCTTTTTTTATTAGCTTCAACAATTAGTAGGACTGCACGCTTTTTCCTTGTGGCAGGATTATTCCGCATATTCGGAGTTAGAATCAAAAATTTTATTGATAAATATTTTGAACTTCTTGCTTTTTTATTTTTAGCTTTATTAATTGGTGGATTTGTAATTATAAGATTAATATTCAAATAACTTTCTGCTATAATTATAAAAAACGGGGCGTGGCGCAGCTTGGTTAGCGCGCTTGCTTCGGGAGCAAGAGGTCAGGGGTTCAAATCCCCTCGCCCCGATATAGAATGATTCATCCTTCCTCATATAAAGATTATAAATTAATTATAAATTTATATTTTAAACTCAGATTTTTATTACAGAATTAATTCTTCACTGATACCTTACGCTTTCCACTTTAATTACAGGTCTTAAAATATACTTTTCACTTTTGCCCGCCTTTGCAACTTTTATTGATTTCTCAGCATTAAAATCTAGAATAATCTGAACAGTTCCCTTTTCCTTTACTTCAAAAACCACAGGAATTTTGATTTCATTGCTTGGAACTTCAAGCTCATACTCTTCATCCTCAAAAACTATTCTTCCTGAAACTACTGCCATTCTGATTTGATTGTAAAGACCGGGCTCCATTTCTGTTTCTAAAATTGGCTGTGGGTTGTTTTTCAATGCAAGCAAATCAAATTCTTTCTCCTCTTCTGAAAGGACAATAAAATTGGATGGAGACGCTTGATGCACTCTTATTTGATTAATTGTAACAAAAATATTTAAAGCATCATCAACTGGTTTGTCCTTTAATACTAATTGAAGAAATCCTTGGTTTGTGGAATTTGAAACTTTATTGGAAGTAGTCTGTGCAAAGGGCTCTTCTGGCGTGGTGGGAGTTTTTGAGCATTGAACAAGGAATATAACAAATAGAAAAACTAATAAAAGTGTTAATTTATTACTTACTTTTCTCATTTTCTCCCTCTCTAATGGAAATATAATTCTAAAAATCCCTTTCGTCAACCTACGAATTAAAACTGGAGTTCCCACAAAAAATTATGGATCGAAGAGAGACTTTTGGACATATTGATTTTTTATAATTAAATTAAATGCTGTAATACCCTTCTTCTGATTAAAAAGAAATTCTTTTATACCGTCAGCTAAAACATAAAAAATGAAACTCTGGGATACCAAAAACTCTTAATTTAGTTTTTAGACCAAGATAGACCATTGTAAAATAAGCAGAAGCCATTGTTAAAAGAATCATTCGCTCTTTGCCTAATCCTCTAATAACAATTAATGAGAGTTGTTCATCTCTTTTTGTTCTTTCAATTTTGAACTTATTCTATCATAATTCATTTGGGCTTTTCTTTGGTTTTTAATTTCTTATAAGATTCGGAGTTTATCAAAGTGAGAGCCCATTTCAATAAAAAACTTAAAAAAGTTCCCCCATTTTTTAAAATTTCCACTTGTCTTTCTCTCGAAATATAATAAATAGAATGAGTTACACCTTTTTAAGCCTAATTTCTGAGGGAACCTTACACTATACTGTCAAGGCAAAATATATAAAAATGACTCAGGAGAAAAGAAAATTAATAGAATGAGCGAGAATTAAACGAGGAAGAATAACAGGAATTTCAACCAGGTTTTTTATTTCCTGTTTATCCTTTATCTTATAACCTATACAGTCAAGAACTACTCCTTCCACTCCTTCTTCTTTAAAGTAATACGCAACTTCTTTCCAGCTTTTTCCCTTTCCATAAGGAGATTTGACCTGAATAAAAATCTTTTTACATTGAAATTTTCCTTTGACCATGTCTAACTGATTTTCTAAAGGGATTACAACGCCCAGTTTATTTATTCCCAATATCTGCTCTATTAAAAATTTTATAACTTTAGAAGGGAAAATAACTGGAATAGAATATTTTTTTTCTTGAAAATCGTGCGTGCATAACAATCCTACAGCTTTAATATTTTCTTTCTGCATTTCTTTTATATTTTCTTCTAAAAGGGTTTCTATTTTCTTAACTCCGAGGTGAACTGTTTCTCCATTCTTTAAAATTGATACAAGAGGGACTTCATCTTTCTGGGGTTTTAATTTCTGTATTTCCTCGAAATTAAGATTATCAAGCAATCCTCTTTCTTTAATTTCTATATTAGGAGAAATCAAAGGTCTTATCTCTGGAATAATATCCCTCCGCGGAGATTGCCCAATTGTAAGAAGAGCTATTTTTATTGAATTCACTTTTCTTTTCCTAAAGTCTTCAAATGCTCCATAGAGCCATAGAGGGCTAATAATCTCTGAAATTCTTTCTCATCATAAAAAGAGCATTTCCCTTCACCAAAAGACTTTGCTACCTCAATAACAAATCTAACAGCCATTTCTATATCAAAACAATGATTTGCACCAGTAGCGCATCCTGGAACTGGAATCTCAGTAGTTATTGCTACTCCAACCACTGGAGCATTTGTCGCAGTAGAAGGTTGCATTATACTGTTTAAATGATAAATCTCATTTCCATAAGGGGTTATATCCTGGGTTGTTATTGCAAAAACAACAGGTAATTTGCCAGTTACAATTTCCATAATACTAAGTAAATCCTCGCTAACCCTTAATATGTAACTATCCTTAACAGTAGGAGAAATTGCAAATCCTCGCTGGTTAATTATTCTGTTACCTTTCGTTGTATCTATGGAAAGAATAGCATCCATTTCCCTATCAACACAGTATCTGTTCATTACCTCGATTGAAACAGGAGCTCCCATAAAAGGAACAGGTTCATGGGGAATAACTGGCGAATTCGGGCAGAGGTGGGTTGTTATAATAACATCTCCCTTCAATATATCACCTTTACTTCTCATCTCCACAATTTTTATTGCACTTGCAAGAGCAGTGATTGCTCCATCAGCATCAGAAACCAGACCAATTTTATGGGGTCTTGCACCTATTCCTCCAAGTTGTCCTATAATTCCTAAGGTTGGTGCTTTCCCTTTTTTTGATTTACCTTCTTTTCCTGAAAGCTTAATTTTTACAAAAAGAGTTTCACCTTTTTCTCCTTTAACTCTATTGGTTACTATTTCTGATTCTTTCAAACCTTTGCTTATAAAAAGCTCTTTCAAATCTGATTCTTTTATTACAGGGCTTTCTAAAAATTCATAAATTTCAATAACCTGTTTGAGAGCCATTTTTTACTCCTTATCAGGAAAAATTTTCATTACAATGTAATATAACAAGATTGAAGAAATTATCCCGTTAAATGCAAACACAGAAAAAGGGAAAATTTTTATTTTAAAGGGATGACCCGAGGTAATCCATCCTATAATAAATGAAACAAAATAAACGCTCAATGATTTAAAATTTATTTTTGAAAATTTTCTTTTATTTACAGAAAAATTCTTTTTCAAAATGTAATAATCACATATAAAGATTCCTCCAATTGGACCAATGCTAACAGTCAGGATTATTAAAAACAGTTCCAATCTTTCAAGTATTCCTAATGCAGCAAAGAGAGAAGCGAAGATTCCAGCTATGATTGTTATTTTCCACCTTTTTGTTCTGAAAATATTATTTAAGGCTAAAACAGCAGAATAAATATTGCTGTCATTTGTTGTCCACTGAGCTAATAATAGGACGAGGAAACCTATAAAACCAAGCCCAAGATACTTATTGCTAATTATTAGTTCTGGAAGTCTCTCATGATAAACACCTGTATTCATTGCTAAAACTGAACCAACAAAGTGAAGGAAAGCGCTTGCCAGCATTGCAAGTGTTGCAGCGGAAAAAATATCCCTGAATCGAGGTTTTGCATATCGAAAAATGTCCGCACTTGTTGTTGCTCCAACAATAAATCCTCCTGCAACGATTGATGCAGCAGAACCTATATCTATTGGATAGGGGTCTGGACTATGATTGAGAGCTAATGAAATTAGTTTATCCGGTGGTAAAAAATGAAAACCTGTTTTTATAATTCCAAATAAAAATATCAAAATCATAAAAGGAGAGGCTATCCAGCTTAATGCACTTAGTCCTCTTATACCGAAGATTGCAGGTATCATCATCAGTATTCCACAGATGAAGGAAAACATGGGTAAAGGAAAATTTGTTTTAAAGTAAAACTGAACAGTTCTTGCAAAAAAAGCTGCCTGTACTCCAAACCAGCCTATTAAAGAGAGGGCTATGGACAGGGAAATCATTATTGCTCCAATTCTCCCAAAGGATAAATTCGCTATCAGAGGAGTTGAAAAGCCTGTTTTTGAACCTATGTAACCTGTAAGCCCCATCATTCCAATAAGTATTATTTCTCCAAGAATATATGAAATTATCACACTTGATATTTTCCCAAGACCAATACCTATCATCATTCCTCTAAAAATTGCAGACATTACAACAGCAATTCCAATCCATATCACTGCTAAATTTATCCAGCTTTTTCTTTCATTAAGAGGAACTTTTACAAGGGAAAAATCTTCCAATAATTGAGAATTTTTCTTTTTCATAATTAAACTAATAATAGAAAAAATAGAAAGGGTCAAATGAAATTTATATTATTATGAGCTAATTTTCTATGTTTTATTCAAAAAAATTTAAATTGTTGTTATTTTAAATATGACGCCCTTTGGGTCAGGGCAGGCTAATTCAGTGGTTTCAGCAATCCAGTCATCCTGGGGAAGTTCATCTTCCCTCTGTTTTGCTGTGAGAAATGGGACAAGACTTGCTAAGGCATAGAGGCAAACTTTCTTATTTCCAGGAATCTCCACTGTACCCAATCCCCTTATATAAAAAACATCCCCGGGTTTATGTTTAGCTCCACATCTCTCTTTAATTTTTATAACTTCTACTTTTAAATCTCTCATTTTTTCCTTCGATTTTAAATATAATGATTGAAGATATGGATTTCAACACAAAATTAAACAAATTTACTCTATGGATTCCCTCGACAAATCATGTAAAATATTGACCAATTTTTCAAGATATTTTTTGATTTCTTCTTTTTTATCTGAAATATATGGAAAAATTAAGAAGATTTCATTACCATGTGCGATAATTTTAGGAAAACTCTCTGAAATAACTTTGCTTTTTTTAAAATTCAAATTATGTTTTATCTTTATGCCAGTAAAATTCCGGATATTCAAAGCAGCCATGCTTCCTGAACCAGTAATTGAAGTTAAAATTGTTCCTAAACCTCCAAAGGCATCTGTATCAGTATAAATCCCTATTTCTGTTTCATATCCTTTATATTTTCCTCGCAGAGAAGCATATTTTAATAAATTCTTATTATAGGAAAGCCCGGTATCCCCTGCCACCTCAGCCAGCATTTTATCAATTTTTTTCTTTTTCACTCCATAAATCCATGCAATTACACTTACAGAGAAAATAAACACAAAAAGACCTAAATAAAAATTTAACCAGAAACATAAAACAAGAGTAAATATAACCAAAATCCCTATAAAGCCAAAAGCAATTTTTTCGCCCATTTTATTTTCCTTTCTGACTTATAGCAATATAAACATCTTTAACATGCTTTGTTAAGACAGTTAAACTAAGGGTGTATTCTCCAACTAAAGTTGGTTTAAAAGGAAATTTTTCCCTGTAATCTGAATAAGTTCTCTGATATACAGGGCTTGGTCTCGTTCCACCAAAGACCACATCTTTTCCAATAGTAATAATATCATTATTTTGGGGGTCAGTAAGTGTAGCGGAAATAAAAACATCAGGGTCTCCCCATCCACTTTCTATTGATGGATTAATAATCAGCACATGAGTCAATTCAGGTTGCTCAATGTTAAATTTTAAAATCTGTTTTTTTCCCTGTGTTCCTTCTATAATTGTTTTGTAAAGTATTTTACCAGAAGTTATCTGGTCATAAATTATAAACCCGATGACCAACACAATTATGGCTCCAAATGCAAGGGCCAATTTAATATACCATTTCATCTTTTATTCTCCTTATAAAACTAAAAGCTAAAAATTAAAATTTTTAACTCCCTCCTCCCCATCCCACAATTTACATTTTACATTTCACCTTTCACCAATTATCCACTTATTAAACCACTCTACATTTCTTTTCATAGAGTCTCTCTGTAATT
>CAZWBN010000041.1:0-12366 GCA_964632095.1 uncultured Clostridia bacterium
ATTTACAACCCTTTTTCATGTTATTTTTCTTCATGGTGGTTCCTCCTTTCTTTAAATTTTTTTTAATCTTTTATTTTACATGAGGGAACCACCGCCTCAAAGTTTTTACACACTTTTTGATTATATCTCAGACTCGGATATAATTATTTTTGACGAAGTGGCAACTCATCTTGACCGCAAATCAGAGAAAAGAATACAAAAATTAATCAACGAGAATTTTAAAAATAAAATCTGCATTATAATTTCGCATCGAATCTGGAATAATCCAGAACTTAAAGTCTATTTCATGAATAATGGAAGAATCTATCACAGCAATTTACACCCCCGAGGTGTAAATATATAAATTGAATGAAAATTGCCTTTAGATATACTCTAATAAAATCAGAAGAAATTAAAAAACTTAAAAAAATGGCAAAGAAATATAATCCTATATTTCATCTGGACCTTTAAAAATCACTTTAAATATAATTGACCGATTCCCTGTTTTTTGGTAAATAAAAATAAAGGGAGAGATGTCCGAGTGGCTTAAGGAGCACGCTTGGAAAGCGTGTGAGCGGTTAGATGCCGCTCCGTGGGTTCGAATCCCACTCTCTCCGCCATATTTTTTAAAGTTTCCAGCCAAGCAAAATCGCGACTGAAAAGTAAGTGGAAGTAAGTTATTTAAATTTTGATAAATATTTATCTTATTCCAATTTAATAAAATTTCTAATGGATAGAGAAAAAATTAAAATTATAAAGGAATAAATAAGAAAAGTATTTCTTATTCCGAGCCAATCTGTTAATAAACCAAAAAATAAAGGACCTAATGCAAATCCCAGATCCACTGAAGATGCAAAAAGACCGAGCACTTTGCCCCTTTCATGTGGCTTAACTTTTTCTACATTTAAAGCCATAAGATTGGGATAAAGAAATCCAAGGCTTGTCCCAAAAATTAATCCTGAAACGGAAAGCATATAATTATTTTTTGCAAAAAATAAAAGAAAGATACCAATGGAAAAAAATATGAAACATGGAGTAATAATTACAGGCTCTCCCCACCAGCGAAGTCTACGACCGAGAAAAGCTCTTACAAAAACAGCAGTTAAAGCAGCAAATGTGAAGAAAAAACCCGCTTTTAGAGAAGTCCCAGCCTTTTTAAGAAGGGGAACAAAGGTAAAACAGGAGCTTACTCCAAATCCTATCAAAAAAGAAAGGGGAAGATATAGAAGGGATCGCTTTCTTTTCAATATTTTTAAAAATTTCTCCTCTTTAGATGAAGGTTCTCTTTCAAGACTAAATTTTACTTTAAAAGACAATATAAATGCGACAAATGTCAACAAAATTATCAGAGCAAAAAACGGAGAGTAACCATAATACTCGATAATATTTTCGCCAAGCATGGGCATCACTAATTGAGGAAGCATAAAAGCAATAGAAATAATCCCTAAGGCGTAAGCTCTTACCTCCTCTCTGGAAAGGAAAACAGCAATTAATAGACCTGCTAAAATGGTCATTGAAAAACTAAATCCATGGAAAATTCTTAAAAATGCAAGAAAAATATTCATACTTTTTATCAAAGGATATAGAGCGACAGAGACGAGAAAAAGGAAATTTCCTAAAACAAATATTTTTTTAGGATTTTCTCTATCCAGAAGCCATCCCATAAATGGTCGAGAAAAAAATGAGGCAAAAGAGAACAGACCAATAAAGAAACCTATTTGAGATGGAGAACCCCCGATTTTTTTAAAATAAAGGGGTAAAAGGATTAAAAGTGAAAGAGTTGAATAAATTAATAACAATAGAAATTGTATGAATAAAATTCCTTGTGGTAATTTTCTTTTTACCATTTATTTTGAGGATAAAAATTATCAGAAAAAATTGTTAATTTCAAATTTTATATTTTATGATATAAAATTTAAGGGAGGAAAAAATGAAGAGAATCTCATGCATACTTATTTCCATCTTTCTGATAATTCCTTTTCTATATGGAGAAGAAAGGCCAAGGGCAAGGGACCTTGGCATTAGAATTGGTATTTTAAAGCCTGGGCTTTACAATGCAATAACTGATGTTAAGGGTGTAAAGGTCGGGCATTTCACTTTAATTAAAGGAGAAAATATTCGAACCGGCGTAACAGTTATTCTTCCTCACGAAGGTAATATTTTTCAGGAAAAGGTGCCTGCTGCAATATATGTTGGCAATGGTTTTGGAAAGCTTACAGGATATACTCAGGTGGAAGAATTGGGATATATTGAGACACCAATTGCCTTAACAAACACACTAAGTGTCCCAATTGTTGCTGATGCTTTAATTGATTATGTTCTATCAATTGAAGAAAACAAAAATGTATTTTCTGTAAATCCAGTAGTTGGAGAAACCAATGACGGTTGGCTGAATGATATTCGTGGAAAACATATCAAAAAAGAACATGTTTTTGAGGCAATAAAAAGGGCTTCCGACGGTCCTGTCGAAGAAGGAGCAGTTGGAGCTGGCACAGGCACAACATGTTTTGGCTTTAAGGGTGGTATTGGAACTTCTTCAAGAGTATTACCACCGTCTCAGGGAGGATACACTGTAGGTGTTCTGGTCCAAACCAATTTCGGAGGAGTTCTTCAGATAGCTGGTTGCCCGGTAGGGCTGGAATTGAATAAATACTATTTAAAAGGAAGATTAAACTATGAATCAGAAGGTTCATGTATGATAGTAATGGCAACTGATGCTCCCCTGACTCCTCGCAATTTAAAACGCTTAGCAAAAAGGGCTATATTAGGATTAGCCAGAACAGGAGGAATTTGTTCAAATGGAAGCGGAGATTATGTAATTGCTTTCTCAACAGCAGAAAACCTCAGAATCAAACATGGAGAGAAATCTCCACTGAGAGAAATTAGAGTATTGCCTAACAGAAGAATGTCTCCATTGTTTTTAGCAGTAATTGAAGCTACAGAAGAAGCAATCTTGAATTCACTATTTAAAGCTACCCCAATGAAGGGATGGAAAGGACATTATATTGAAGCTATTCCGATTGAAAAAACTAAAAATATTCTGAAAAAATATAATATTATTAAAGGAGAAAACAAATGAAGGATAGAACTATTGGGATTTTGGGTGGCATGGGACCTGAAGCTACAGTTTATTTGTTTGATTTAATTGTCAAAATGACAGAGGCCAAGAAAGACCAGGAACATATCCCGATTATTATTTATAATAATCCCAAAATTCCTCATCGAACTGATGCAATTTTAAAAAAAAGCCCATCTCCCTTACCATTTTTAATAGAGGGAGCTAAATTTCTTGAAAAGGCAGGTGCTGATTTTATTGTTATGCCATGTGTAACAGCTCATTATTTCTATTCAGAAATTATAAGAGAAATAAAAATCCCTTTTCTTCACTTAATTGAGGAAACATATAATCATGTAAAAAAGGAATTTCCTGGAATTAAAAAATTGGGACTTTTAGCCACTTTAGGAACAATTAAAACAAGCTTATTCCAGAAATGCTTTGAAAAAGGCGGAATTGAAATTATAGCCCCGGATGAAGAAGAGCAGAATAAAGTAATGGAGGCTATTTATTGCCCTGAAGGAATTAAAGCAGGATATAAAGAGGGACATCCGAAAAATTTGCTTATTGAAGTGGCAAAGAATTTAATCAATAAGAAGAACTGCGAAGGAATAATTGCTGGTTGCACAGAGGTTCCATTAGCATTGAAAAAAGATGATTTCAAAGTTCCTTTTATTGACCCAGTGGAAATAATAGCTTATAAAAGCATTGAGAAAGCAGGATATAAAATCCGTAAATAATGAATTTTATTCAATTAATTGTTCCTAAGCATTTCTTGACACTTTATCGAGGTTTCCCCTATACTTAAATGTTAGGAAAATAGGAAAATGACAATAATAGAAGAAATTAAAAGGGGAAATATCCCAGATTCTGTGAGAAAAATTGCTCAGGATGAAGGTTTATCCGTAGAAGAAATTTCAAACTTATTGATAAAGGGTCAGATAGTTATTCTCCATAATCCATATCATAAAAATGTATCACCAATAGGTGTTGGAAAGAAACTCAGAACAAAAGTAAATGTCAATATTGGAACTTCCATAGATTATCCTCATCTTGAGAGAGAACTCAAAAAACTTGAAATTGCAATAAAATACAAAGCAGACACTGTAATGGATTTAAGTACCGGTGGCGATATAGCAAAAATAAGAAGAAAAATTATCGAAAAATCTCCCCTTCCGATTGGTACGGTTCCAATTTATGAAGCAGCAATTAAAGCAATCTCAAAGAGAGGCTCAATCGTGGAAATGATAGAAGATGACCTTTTCTCAACCATAGAGGAACAAGCTAAGGACGGTGTTGATTTTATGACAGTCCATGCAGGATTAACCCTTAAAGGAATTGAGAGATTAAAAAAACAGGGCAGATTAACAAATATTGTTTCCCGAGGTGGAGCATTTCACTTTGGATGGATGATTCATAATCAAAAGGAAAATCCTCTTTATGAAAAGTTTGATCGTTTACTCGAAATTGCTAAAAAATATAATATAACATTGAGTCTGGGCGATGGACTGAGACCCGGCTCTATAGATGATGCAACAGATTGGGCTCAAATTGATGAATTATTAACTCTTGGAGAATTAGTTAAAAAAGCATGGGAACAGGATGTTCAGGTAATGGTTGAAGGCCCAGGGCATGTTCCTCTTGACCAGATTGCAATGAATATTCAACTCCAAAAAAGAATATGCCATGGAGCTCCATTTTATGTATTAGGTCCATTGGTAACTGATATTGCACCAGGATATGACCACATTACTTCTGCAATAGGAGGAGCCTTAGCAGCCTTTTATGGAGCAGATTTCCTCTGTTATGTTACTCCCCTTGAACACCTTGGATTGCCTGATGTTGAAGATGTAAAAGAAGGATTGATTGCTTCACGCATTGCAGCTCATGCAGCGGATATTGTAAAAGGAGTAAAAGGAGCTCTAGAATGGGATAAGAAAATTTCAGATGCAAGGAGAAAATTAGACTGGATTGAACAGGAAAAACTTTCTATTGATCCTGAAAAATTCAGAAAAATAAGAAGAAAAAGCAAAACCTCAACCAGAGCCTGTTCAATGTGTGGAAAATACTGTGCAATAAAAATAGTGAATGAATATCTTGGTGTGTCTGGAGAAATAGATGCCATCCTATGTTAAAAAAATATATTTCGGAACAGCAGGCATTCCACGCAGTACCAAAGAGAGTTCAACCGAAGCTGGAATAGATAGAATTAGTGAATTAGGTTTGGATTCCCTTGAAATTGAATTTGTTAGAGGAGTGAAGATGAGCGCTGATACAGCCCTTGCGGTGAAAAAAAAAGCCCAGGAAAAAAATATTAGATTAAGCGTTCATGCTCCTTATTTCATAAATTTAAATTCTGCAGAAGAAGGTAAAAGATTAGCAAGCCAAGAGAGAATTTTGCGTTCCGCCCGTATTGGTTACCTCTGTGGCGCAGAAAGCGTTATATTCCATCCCGGCTTTTATGGTAAAAATCCGAAGGAAGCCTATCAGGTTATTAAAAAAGCCTTACAGGAAATCCGTTCTATTTTAAAATCTGAAAATAACCCAATTGTACTCAGACCCGAAACAATGGGTAAACAATCCCAGTTTGGCTCTTTAACAGAAATTATTAATCTTTCTCTTGAAATAGAAAATGTTCAGCCCTGTATTGATTTTTCTCATCTCCATGCTCGAGATGGAAAATGGAATAGTTATGAGGAATTCTATAAAATTATAAAAAAAGTGGAAAGAAATCTTGGAAAAGAAGCAATTAAAAATGTTCATATCCACATATCCGGAATAGACTACACAGAAAAAGGAGAAAAAGTTCATTTAAATTTAAAAGAATCGGATTTTCGATATGATGAGTGGATTCAGGTTCTCAAAGATTGTTCTGTAGAAGGAATAGTTATATGCGAAAGCCCCAATCTCGAATTGGATGCTTTAATGCTTAAAAGACTTTACTATGGGGAGGAATGTTAAAAATGATTAATGAATACAAACTTTTAATTAATGGAAAATGGGAAGAATCAAAAAATATTAAGGTAATTAAATTTCCTTATGATGGAAGAGAGGTAGGAAAGGTTCACTTTGCTGGAAGAGAACAGATTGAAAAGGCAATAGAATCTGCCCATTCTGCTTTTTCAAAAACCAAAAAATTATCAAGTCACGAACGCTCAATTATTCTTGAAAAAATATCAAATAAAATAAAAAAGCGTAAGCGAGAATTGGCTGAGTCAATTACTTTACAGAGCGGGAAGGTAATTCGGCATTCATTGGTTGAAGTTGATAGAGCGATTAATACCTTTCAAATTGCATCTGAGGAAGCAAAAAGACTTGGTGGCGAAATTATACCTCTTGATTTGAGCCCACAGACAAAAGGAAGACTGGGATTGCTCAAGAGATTTCCAATTGGAGTAATTGGAGGTATCACTCCTTTCAATTTTCCCTTAAATTTAGTTGCACATAAAGTTGCCCCCGCTATTGCTTGTGGAAATACAATTGTTTTAAAACCTTCTTCTCAGGTTCCAATAACTTCAATATTATTAGGAGAAATAATAAATGAAACCGATTATCCTCCTGGAGGATTTAATGTTGTACCATCCGGGTATGAAGAAGCAGAAATTCTTCTCACAGATGAAAAAGTGAAAAAACTGACATTTACAGGAAGTCCAGCAGTTGGCTGGGAATTGAAAAAGAAAGCATTTCGCAAAAAAGTAACCTTAGAATTAGGAGGGAATGCTGCTTTAGTTGTAGAACCAGATACCAATCTTGAGTACGCTATTAAAAGAGCAGTCTTTGGTGCCTTCTCTTTTTCCGGTCAGATTTGCATATCAGTCCAGAGAATATTTTTACATGATAAAATCTATGATAAGTTTATGGCAGATTTCATCTCACAAACTAAAAAATTAAAAATGGGAAATCCATTAGATGAAGAAACAGATATTGGACCAATGATTAATCTTGATGCAGCTAAAAAAACAGAGGAATGGATTCAGGAAGCAGTGGATAATGGTGCAAGAATTGTTATAGGAGGTAAAAGAGATGGGGTTATGTTTGAACCAACAATTCTTGAAAATGTAAAACCAGAACTTAAAATTTCATGGCTCGAGGCTTTTGCTCCTATCGTGGTTATTTATCCATATAAAGATTTTGAAGAAGCATTGAAAGGAGTGAATTATTCAATATACGGACTTCAGGCAGGAATATTCACATCTGATTTGAAAAAAGTTTTCAGAGCATATGAGGAGCTTGAAGTGGGAGGAGTAATAGTCAATGATGTACCAACTTTCCGCATAGACCATATGCCATACGGAGGAGTGAAAGAATCCGGATTTGGAAGAGAAGGCATAAAATATGCAATTGAAGAAATGACTGAATTAAAATTATTGGCAATAAATTTGGAGGTCTAATATGAAAATAATAAAATTAAAAGATGTTAAGGAAAAAGTAAAAAATATTGTACAGGAAGCAAACTTCGAATTAGGTGAGGATGTTATTAATGTGATCAAAGAGGGAGTAGAAAAAGAAGAATCTCCAGAGGGAAAAGCAATATTAAATCAGATTCTTCAAAATGCTGAAATTGCCAGAAAAGAAAAATTGGGGTTATGTCAGGATACTGGTCTTGCGGTATTTTTTGTTGAACTGGGGGAAGAGGTAAAGTTTGAAAAGGGAGATGGCTTAGAAAGTCTATCTCAAGCTATAAATGAAGGAGTAAGAGAAGGCTATAAAGAAGGATACTTAAGAAAATCAGTCGTTGAAGACCCATTGAGAAGAAAAAATACCGGCGATAATACTCCTGCTTTTATTCACTGGGAGGTAGTGCCTGGAAAAAAATTTAAAGTAACCTTTATGGCAAAAGGTGGAGGAGCTGAAAATATGAGTGCAATTAAAATGTGTGCCCCCGCTGTAGGCCAGGAAGGAATAGAAGATTTTGTAGTGGAAACAGTTGATAAAGCAGGCTCTAATCCATGTCCCCCTATAATAGTTGGAGTTGGAATAGGAGGAAATTTTGAGACCTCTGCATTGCTGGCAAAAAAAGCATTGCTCAGAAGACCTCTTGGAACTCCTCATCCTGACCCATTTTATGCTGATATGGAGAAGAGATTGCTTGAGAGAATAAATAAATTAGGAATTGGACCTCAGGGAATTGGAGGGAGAATTACTGCTTTAGCAGTTCATATTGAGGTTTTTCCATGTCATATAGCTTCTCTTCCTGCAGCAGTCAATATTCAGTGCCATTCTCATCGTATTTTGAGCTTTGAATTATGAGGAGGATAGAATGATAGAAATAAGATTTCATGGAAGAGGAGGACAGGGAACAGTAATTGCTTCAGAAATATTAGCAGATACATTTGCAAAAGAAGGAAATTATGTTCAAGTTTTTCCTCAATTCGGAGTTGAAAGAAGAGGAGCACCGGTCACTGCTTTCTTGAGAATTGATACTAACCCCATTAATCTTCGTTGTAAAGTTTACACTCCTGACCATATTGTTGTCTTAGACCCGGTTTTAATAGAAACAGTAGGTGTTACGGATGGACTCAAAAAAGGTGGGTGGATAATAATTAATTCCCATAAAAATCCTGAAGATTTTAATTTCTCAGATTTTAGGGTTGCTACTGTTGATGCTTCATCAATTGCAATAAAATATAATCTAGGTCCCAAAACTGCTCCTATTGTTAACACCGCTATACTTGGAGCTTTTGCAAAAGTTATGAAAATGGTCAAACTGGAAACAATAGAAGAGGCAATGAAAGATTATGTTCCAATTAATCTTGACGGAAATATAAAGGCAGCAAGAGAAGCCTATAAGGAGGTGAAAATGGGATAGTAAAGTTAAATAAATTATCAGATTTCCCTTTTATGCCCATTTCTCTTTCAGATACTCTTCATAATAAAACCGGCTCCTGGAGAACTTTCCGCCCAGTGCATCGAAATAAGCTCCCACCCTGTAATAAAGCATGTCCCACTGGAGAGAATATTCAAAAGTACATTTATTTAATTCTGGAGAAAAAGTACGAGGAGGCATACAGGGAGATTAAAAAAGATAATCCTTTCCCATCCATAACTGGAAGAGTATGTCCTCATCCCTGTGAAAGTGAATGTAATAGAGGAAAATTTGATGAATCCATTGCTATTCATCATATTGAAAGATTTCTTGGAGATTATGGACTCGAATTAAAAGATAAGTGGGAGATTGAGGAGAAAAAGGAAAAAATTGCAATCATAGGTTCTGGCCCAGCTGGGCTTGCATGTGCTTATCATTTGAGGAAAAAGGGATATAACATTAAAATATTTGAGGCTGAAAATGAAATTGGAGGAATGCTTAGAATAGGAATCCCGGATTATAGACTTCCAAAAGATATTCTGAAGAGAGAAATAAAAAAACTTGAAGAAATGGGAATAGAAATGGAGACAGGCGTAAGAATAAATAATCCTTATGACTTATTAGAGAAATATGATTCAATTTTTATTGCCACTGGAGCCCATATATCAAGAAAAATGGGAATTCCTGGAGAGGATTTAGACGGAGTTATAAGTGGTCTTGAATTTTTAAGAAAAATAAATCTTGGAGAAAAGGTAAAAATAGGGAAAAAGGTTGCAGTAATAGGAGGAGGAAACACTGCTGTCGATGCTGCGAGATGTGCAATGAGACTTGGAGCAGAGGCAAAAATTCTTTATCGTCGTTCAAGAAATGAGATGCCAGCTATTGAGTCAGAAGTAGAAGAAGCAGAGAAAGAAGGAATAAAAATTGAGTTTCTCACTGCTCCGGTTAAGGTTATTGGAGAAAATCATCGAGTTTCTGCACTTGAATGTATAAGAATGGAACTTGGCGAACCTGATGAATCTGGACGAAGGCGTCCAATTCCTATTAAAGGGTCAGAATTTACACTTGATTTTGATACCATCATTTCTGCAATAGGAGAAAAAGTAGACCTTAATCTGTTTGAAAAAATAGAGACAACATCATGGGGAGTAAAAATAGATAAATTTGGTAGAACTTCTGAGAAGAAAATTTTTGCTGGAGGAGATTGTGTTACAGGTCCAGCCACAGTAGTGGAAGCTCTTGGAGCTGGTAAAAGGGCTGCTGTTGCAATTGATTGTTTCCTTAAGGGGGAACCTCTTCCAGATTTCAAAGATGAAGAACCTGTTCCCTTTGAAAAAATTAATCTTGATTATTTTAAAAAGAAAAAAAGAAAAGAGCCGGATAAAATAGACATTAACAAAAGAATTAACAGCTTCAATGAGGTATGGCTGAAATTTAATGAAAAAGACCTACTCGAAGAAGCAGAGAGATGTTTTTCCTGTGGAGTGTGTAACAGATGTGATAACTGCTGGGTTTTTTGTCCTGATCTTTCAATAATCAGAAATGAAGAATACAGCGTAAATTATGATTATTGTAAAGGTTGCGGAATATGTGCAAGAGAATGCCCGAGATATGTAATCACAATGGAGGAGGAAAGATGAGAAAAGTAATTACAGGAAATCATGCAGTTTCGTACGGGGCTTTATTATCAAGGGTTGAGGTTATTGCTGCGTATCCCATAACTCCTCAAACTCAGGTTGTGGAACTCCTTTCAGAATTCTGTGCAGAAGGACTACTAAAAGCAAAATTTGTAAAGGTTGAGTCAGAGCATTCAGCCATGGCAACATGCATAGGGGCTTCTGCAGCAGGCGCAAGAGCTTTCACTGCAACTTCTGCCCAGGGGCTTGCCTTGATGCATGAACTCCTTCACTGGGCAGCAGGAGGAAGATTTCCTGTGGTACTCGCAAATATAAATAGAGCAATGGCTCCTGGATGGTCAATATGGACCGACCAGAATGACTCTCTTTCCCAGCGAGATACAGGATGGATGCAAATTTATTGCGAATCCAATCAGGAAGTTTTAGATTCAGTAATTCAGGGATATAAAATAGCCGAAGAAGTCCATATTCCTCTAATGCTCGTTCTCGATGCTTTTGTTTTATCCCATACATCTGAAATTGTTGATATTCCTTCTCAGGAAAAAGTTGATAAATATTTACCTCCATTTAAACCTAAATTCAAATTAGACCCGGATGAACCTCATGCTTTTGGAGGACTACTCGGACCTGATCACTATATGGAAATTCGCTATCTTCTCCAGAAGGATATGGAAAAAGCATTAGAAGTAGCGAAAAAAGCAGATAAGGAATTCAATGAAATCTTTGGAAGAAGTTATGGAATTATTGAACCATACAGATGTGAAAATGCAGAAATAATAATGGTTACTTCAAGCACTGTCACAAGTACCGCAAGAACAGTTATAGACAAATTAAGAGAAAAAGGCAAAAAGGTAGGGCTTTTAAAAATAAGAATGTTCAGACCATTTCCAGCTGAAGATGTAAAAAATGTGCTTTTAAACGCTCAAAAAGTTCTGGTTGTTGACCGTAATATATCCTATGGAATGGGAGGAATATTCTTTCAGGAAATTAAATCTGTGCTATATAATGAGGATAAATATTTACCTGTTTTTGGCTTTATCACAGGACTTGGTGGTAGAGATGTAACTCCTCAAATTCTTGAAGAAATGATTGAATATGTTGAGACACATGATAAACCCGATAAACCTATTTTATGGAAAGGGGTGAAATTATGAGAATTTATAATATACCTGAACAAGAAAATATGAGACCGGGTCATTTAGCCTGTCCAGGTTGTGGGGCAGCTCTTGCAATGAGATACACTTTAAAAGCTTTAGGAGAAAAGACAATTGTTACAATTCCTGCATGTTGCTGGTCTGTAATAGATGGTCCATTTCCTTATTCTTCCTTAAAAATTCCTCTTTTCCATTGTGCCTTTGAAACTGCAGCTGCATCTGCCTCTGGGATACGAGCTGGTCTTGATGTAAAAGGAATGGAAGATGTGAATGTACTTGCATGGGCAGGTGACGGAGGAACTTTTGATATAGGGATTCAGGCGCTTTCAGGTGCTGCTGAAAGAAATGAAAATATAATTTATGTCTGCTATGACAATGAGGCTTATATGAATACAGGTATACAGAGAAGTTCTGCTACTCCATTTGGAGCATGGACTACAACCACTCCTGTAAAACATTTCAAAAGAAGACCTAAAAAAGATATAGTTGCTATTATGGCAGCTCACAGAATTCCATATGTTGCTACCGCATCAGTAGGTTTTCCTGATGACCTGGTCAGAAAAATTACAAAAGCAAAAAATATCAAGGGGACAAAATTTATCCACATATATGCTCCATGTCCCACAGGCTGGAAATGTAAGCCTGACGATACAATAAAACTTTCGAAATTAGTGGTTGAAACTGCAATCTTTCCCCTATATGAAATTGAGGATGGAGAAAAATACACTCTGAATT
>CAZWBN010000041.1:12466-13759 GCA_964632095.1 uncultured Clostridia bacterium
ACTGCAATCTTTCCCCTATATGAAATTGAGGATGGAGAAAAATACACTCTGAATTTTATACCAGAAACCAAAAAGCCTGTAAGCGAATATTTAAAAATGCAGGGGAGATTTCGGCACTTAACTGAAAAAGAAATCGAAGACATTCAAAATGATGTTGATTTCCGCTGGCAAAAACTGCTTGAAAAATGTAATAAATAATTATCTGTTCCCTAAATCTATTCGAACACCTTCATCTATTTCTATAATATAAGGTTTTCCTCCTACTTTTTTTATTGCTTCTGCAACTTCCTCGTATTTTTCAGGAGCATACGCAAATATACATCCTCCTTCTCCTGAGCCATTAATCTTTGCACCGAGAGCTCCTGCATTTAAAGCTGAATCTATCATTCTCTCAATTTTTGGAGTTGATACTTCCAGATAATCTCTTAAAATTCCCTGTTGTTTCAAAAGAAACGAACCAAATTTTTCATGGTCAAATTTCTTCTGTTTAAAAAGAGATCTTGCTTTTTGAGTTAAGTCTCTTGTAAGCATTGTCCCTTTTAAAAGTTTTTTCAATTTCAATGGTAATTTTTCGATTTCCTCTTTCGCTTCTTCTAATGTGGAGTTTTTCAAATCGAAATTATCCATTTTTTCTTTAATAATTCTAATTGATTCATATACTCCCTTTTTTATACGAGCCAGAGTTCCTTTTGTATCCTTTCTTTCGAGTGAATCAGCTAAAACAAATTTTCCAAGTTCACTTTCTAATTTTTCTATCTTCTCTCCATTGCCAAAATCTATGTAAAGAATTCCTCCCAAGGCAGAGGTATAATGGTCCATTTTTCCACCCGGCTCTTTGAACTCCAGGACTTCAGCCTCGTGAGCAAGCTCAGCAATCTTCAATTTATTATCCTTTAAATTATGGTTAACTGCTTCGAGAAGAAACTTTGTCCATGCAACCACAAGAGCTGACGAACTTGCAGTGCCTGAATTTATAGGTATATTCCCTTTTAATATACAATTCCAGCCTTCATTAAAATTAATTCCTTTTCGTTTTAGAATGTTAAAAGTGCTTCTTATATAGTCCCTTTCCTTTATATAATTCAGTTCTTTCCTCACTGAAAATGAATCTTCCTCTTCAATATCAGGCATTTCTATGAAAAAGTAATCATCATTTCTTTCATTCCCTGAGATAGAAATTCTCAGATTTATCGCGGATGCAATTACTGAAAGCCCAAAATAATCCTGATGTTCACCAAACAAACATATCCTTCCAGGCGCAGAAACTCTAAGCACCATTTCTTTGTTATTATA
>CAZWBN010000042.1:0-4834 GCA_964632095.1 uncultured Clostridia bacterium
GTGACATTTTTTATGATCTAACGCGTATACTTGACAAAATTCGCTTTATTGGGTATATTTTTGACTAAAACTAAAACAAGGAGGTGAATTAGTTGGCATTTGTAGTGGTAGAAGAAGGAGAATCTTTAGAAAGCGCATTAAAAAGATTTAAAAGAAAAGTTCAACAAGAAGCAATAATAAAGGAAATAAAAAAACATTCTGTCTATTTGAAGCCGGGTGAAAGAAGAAGACTGAAGAAAGCCCAAGCATTGAAGAGAATAAGAAAAAGGATGAAAAAAGAACAGCAGAGAGAATACTAAGGGGGGCTTCCATTAATTTTCACTTGAAATTTTGGAAAACAGAAAATAAAATATACATTTCCTTTTAAAAGTAAATGAAATATGTAGTATTTAGTGACATTCACGGCAATTTAGAAGCTTTTGAATCTTTTCTAAAATTCGTGCAAAGAAAAAAAATTGATAAATATTTATTCTTAGGAGATGTAGTAGGGTATGGAGCTTCGCCAAATGAGACTGTTCAGAAATTAAAACAGCTTCATCCTCTTTATGCAGTGCGGGGAAATCATGACAAAGCTGTCTGCGGGGAGGAACCCTTGGAAGCTTTCAACCCGGTCGCAGCTACTGCTATTCAATGGACAAGAAAAAGAATTTTAAAAAGAAATCTAAATTATTTATCCAAACTAAAAAAGGGTCCTTTAATAATAGATAAAAATATAACCATTTGTCATGGTGCTCCTTTTGATGAAGATTATTATATCTTTGGCGACTTCGATGCTGCAGAAGCCTTTTATTATACTAAGACATCTATTTGCTTTTTTGGGCATACTCATTTCCCATTTGTTTACAGATTAAAAAAGAACTTAATAGATGGTTTTCTTGTGCAAGGGAAGAAAAAAATTATCAAACTCGAGAAAAATGTCAAATATCTAATAAATCCAGGTTCTATTGGACAGCCTCGTGACCGAAATCCTTTCCTTTCCTTTGCTATTTTTGATTCCAAACTTATGCAGATAAATTTTTACAGGATTAAATATGATATAGAGAAAGCAAAAAAAAGAATAATAGAGGCTAACCTGCCTCCTACTTTAGCAGAGAGATTATCCTTAGGAATATGACGGAAATTTTCTATCATTACATCAGTTTTCCTCTCGGCTTTCTTTTTCTTGCAAAGAATACGAAAGGATTAATCATATCAAAATTTGTAGAAGATAAAAAATTACCCGAAAATTGGTTAAGCAAATTAATAAAACTGGATAAATATAAATTTAAATACTCCCCTGAATTGTTCTCTCAAGAAATAAAATTATTTAATTCCTATTTCAAAGGAAAAACAGCTGATTTTTCCTGTGTTAAAATTGATCTAATCTTTGGTTCCCCTTGGGAAAGAAAAGTTTGGCTACAGACAAAAAAAATCCCCTATGGAGAAGTTCGCACCTATAAATTTATTGCTGAAAAACTCAATTCCAGGGGCTTCCGGGCTGTGGGACGAGCTCTTGGAAAAAATCCATTATTAATAATTATCCCCTGCCATCGAGTTATTAAGACCGACGGAAGTATTGGAGGTTTTTCAGCTGGCATTAAGTTAAAAAAATATCTTTTAAAACTGGAAAAAATATTTTAATCAATTCAATATAAGGAGAACGGACATTGGTTCGTTTTGCTTTTCTTGATTGGTTCTGGCTCTCCTTATACCTTTTATTAATGACAGGATGCGGGATTTTATTTTACAGACTCGGTAAACGTTCTGAAGCAGATTTTTTCCTTGCAGGAAGAGGATTACCCTGGTGGATTCCCGGAATAAGTGTATATGCAACTCATACTGCCACAGACACTCCAATATGGGTAAGTGGAGTAATCTACAAATATGGTCTTCGAGGGCTCTGGTATACTTTCTTCTCAGCATGGTGTGCTATAGCAGCGTTCGTTTCTGCAAGGATTTTCCGTAGATCATTAGCCTTTTCTCAGGCTGAATGGCAGAGTTTGCGATATTCTGGCCTCGGGGCAGAACTTTTAAGAGGCTGGATGGCTGGATGGGGAGCTTTTCTCAATATGTTTATTTTGGGTTGGGTTGGAATGGCAATGGGAAAACTCTGCAATTATCTTTTTGGATGGGACGAATGGGTCGGACTTATAATCCCTTCATTAATTGTTGCTGTTTATGTCCTTTCCGCGGGTTTCTGGGGAGTTGTAATGGCGGATTTTCAACAGGGAATTGTAGCTTTTTTTACAATATTAATTGCTTCTTTCTGGGGAGTGAAAGCAGCTGGTGGACCTTCTGCTATAATTGAGAAATTATCAAGGCTTGGAGAAATATGGAGACTTAATCCATTTCACTTCAGTGGATTTTTTACAGGAGATTTCCCTGTTTCATGGTTCTTAACAATGATTGTAATAGCTGTTCTGGGCGGGTTTGGAATGGGAACAAGTATTGATTGGTATGCAGAGGCTCAGAGAATTCAATCCTCAAAAACAGTTAGAGATGCCTCGTATTCAATATGGTGGGGAACAGCTCTAACTCTTACAAGAAATTCAATCTGGGCAGTTGCCATTATTGCTTTCTTTGTTCTTTATCCGGGTCTAACAAATCCTCAAGAATATGAAATGGCTTGGTATAGGATAGCTTTTGAACACTTGCCGGCTGGATTACTGGGCTTTCTTTTTGCAGGAATTATAGCAATCCATTTTTCAACAATTTCGACTCATTTAAATTTGGGAGCAGTATACTTAACAAGGGACCTTTATCACCATTATATAAATCCTGAAGCAAAGGAAAAAACTTTAGTTTTTGCAGGAAGAATTTCAACTGCTATTTTGCTTTGTGGCTCTTTCATATATGGAACCATGATGGAAGAAATTACAAAATGGCTTATATTTGCTTTATGGATAATGGGAGCAGGAATGTGGCTTCCCAATATCCTTCAGGTTGTATGGTGGAGATTCAATAGCTGGGGATATCTTTCTGCCTGGATTGCTAATCTTGGTTTTAGCTGGCTTGTGGTCTGGGTTTTACCAGCTTTTGGAGTCATTCCTGAACTTCCTGATTATATGCAATTCTGGGTTCTTATGATTCTCACTGCACTTGTATATATTCCTGTCACTTTTCTTACCAAACCTGAAGATATGCGACAACTTGCTAAATATTATGCAATGACAAGACCTATCGGATGGTGGAAACCAGTTGAAAAAGAAGCAAAAAGGCTTGGTTTAATTAAATAGGCTGGAGGAATAAAATGAAATTAATTAAAAGAAAATGGAAACCAGAGGAAGCAGATCGCTGGACAAAAGAAGATGCTATTGCTATAATCATCTCTCCAATTTCTTATGCTTTATTAATGATTGGATTAGCCTTAAGCTGTTTCTTATTGATTGAAGGTTTTATAATTCTCGGGATTGGAATAGTCTTAACATGGTTTCTTCACTGGGTAATTGACCCTAAATTAAGAGCAATTTCAAAAGATTATGAGAAAAAACAAAAGGATTTTCTCAAACGTTTAGATGAAATAATAAAATGGAGGGAACATGAGTAAAGGATTATTTGTAGTAATAGGAATGACAATTGCTTATGCAGCATCTTTTCTCGGACTCCTTCTTGCCTATTTTTCCTATAAAAAAAGAAAACAGAAAAAGGATAAATAATGTCTGAAACCTTAATTTATGGAATAATTACTCCGGCATTAATCTTCGGTTTTTCTTTTCTAATAACATATTTACTATATAAGAGATTTACTAAGGAAATCCATAAGAAAAAATAACTTGAAGGGTGAAAAAATGAGAAAAAAAATTATATTTTTTCTCTTTTTATTCCTTTTAGTATCATTATTAAGTTTTGGAAATGTTGGTTCTGTAATAAACGAATTGCAGAAGGCTATTGATTTACAGATAAAGAACTGGATCTATACGGAAAATATGGATATAGACCCTTTCTCTATTTCTGATTTCTCTTCGTGGAAACCTTATAAAATGAGAGAGAGAATTATAAAAGAAGGAGTCTGGTTTAAAGGAACAGTTACTCTTCCAGAAAAATTCCTCGGCTACAATATTTCGGGATGCCGGATATTTCTTAATTTAGAACTCGATGACGCTGGATTAGTCTGGATAAATGGAGAGGAAAAGGGGCGTTTTGAATGGAGTGGTAAGTATATATTAGCGGAACATGCAGTGCCAGGAAAAGAGTATATCATTATTATTAAAGGAATCAATTATGGTGGACCTCTAAGGCTCTTAAAAGCTGAATTGGAAATTGAAAAAGCTAAAGAATTTGTGGAAAAAATTAAGGATATAGTTTTATGCTTTCAAACTGCAAAAAAACTTTTAAGTTTTGATACCTATCAAAGCGCTGCCTGGATCAAATACGACCCAAAAATAGATAAATCTCCTGTTCCGAAGGAGCGACGTTTAAAACTCAGAGAAATCTTAGATAAAGGAGCAAATTTAGTAAATATTGGGGCTTTAAAAAGAGGAAACAGAGGACTTTTTCTTTCTTCATTGGAAGATGCCTTTAGAAAATTAAAACCAGTAAAGAAATTCGTAAAGGAATATACAATTGAATTAATAGGTAATGCTCACATTGATGCTGCCTGGTTGTGGAGAAAACGAGAGACAATTGAAGTCTGTAAAAACACTTTTTCCAATGTAATAAAACTAATGGAAACTTATCCGAATTTTACCTATGCACAAAGCTCAGCCCATTATTATGGATGGATGGAAACGCTATACCCAGAACTTTTTGAAAAAATAAGGGAAAAAGTAAAAAAAGGAAATTGGGAAATTGTTGGTGGAATGATGGTTGAACCTGATTGCAATCTAATAAGCGGAGAATCATGGGTTAGACAGAT
>CAZWBN010000042.1:4934-13334 GCA_964632095.1 uncultured Clostridia bacterium
TGATGGTTGAACCTGATTGCAATCTAATAAGCGGAGAATCATGGGTTAGACAGATATTGTACGGTAAACGTTATTTTCGTGAAAAATTTGGTATTGATGTAGAAATTGGGTGGAATCCAGACTCCTTTGGTTATAACTGGAATATGCCTCAAATTTATTTTCAGAGTGGAATAAAAGCTTTTATCACCCAAAAAATTTCCTGGAATGATATTAATGTTTTTCCTTATAGAGTTTTTTGGTGGGAAGCACCTGATGGTTCAAGAATTCTTGTGTATTTCCCTTTTAATTATGTCTATGATTTTAAAAATCCTTTTATTCTAATTGATAGGTTCAGACAATTCGAGGCAAATACAGGCTTCCGTCGCATTCTTGTGCTTTATGGAATTGGAGATCATGGTGGAGGACCTACCCATGAAATGCTCGAAGTTATCGAGAGATTGAGAAATCTTGAAATTTTCCCGAGAATAGACTTTTCTACATCTAAAAATTATTTTACAAATTTCTTATTTAAACAGGATTTATCGAAAATACCTGTCTGGAAAGACGAATTATATTTAGAATATCACAGAGGAACTTACACTACTCAGGCTAAAATAAAAGAACATAATAGAAAGGCTGAGAATCTTCTCGTTAATGCAGAGGGAATATCTGTAATTTCTTCTCTGCTTGGAGGTAAATATAATAAAAAAATATTTAAAAAAGCATGGAAAAAAGTCTTATTCAATCAATTTCATGATATTTTGCCAGGTTCTGGAATTAGAGAAATTTATATTGACGCTTTAAAGGATTATAAAATTGCAGAAAAACTGACAAAAAAGGAGTTGTTTAGCTCTCTTAAATACATTGCTTCAAAAGTAAATACCTCAAAGATTAATGGAATTCCAGTGTTTGTTTTCAATCCATCTCCTTGGAAAAGGACGGATATAGTTAAATTAAAAATCAAAGATTATTTTAAATATAAAATTAGTGATATAACCGGAAATGAAATTCCTTCCCAAATAATTAATCTGGAAGAAGAATTTCCCGAGGAAATCAGACCTCGTGCTTTGATTTTTATTGCTGAAGATGTCCCTCCATTCGGCTATAAAATTTTCATTCTTCAAAAATTAAATTCAAAACCAGAAGAAGGAAAATCCTTGCCCGTAGAATATATTGAAAACGAATTTTATAAGATTACTTTTGACAAGAACACAGGTTTAATAAAGAGTATTTTTGATAAAAAGAATAAAAAAGAAGTTCTCTCAGGCCCTGGCAATAGTCTCCAGCTTTTCGAAGACAAGCCCAAACGCTGGGATGCCTGGAACATTGGGTATACAGGGAAGGTGTGGAAACCGAAATTTGAAAAAATTGAATTAATAGAAAAAGGTCCTGTTCGTACAGTTGTAAGAACTTATTTCAATTTCTTTAATCCGGATTCCAATGCTAAAAGGATAAATGCCCATCCCACTCTCAATTATCCGAACTCTTTCTTTATTTGTGACACAATTCTATATAATAAAATTAATAGAATAGAATTTAAAACTTATGCAGACTGGTGGGAAAAGCATACTCTTTTAAAAACTTCCTTTGATGTAAATGTTCAAAATCAAAAAGCTACTTTTGAAATACCTTTTGGCTTCATTCAGCGACCAACAACAATGAAAAATAACTGGGAAAAGGCTCGTTTTGAAGTTCCTGCTTTAAAATGGATTGACCTATCTCAATCTGATTATGGGGTAAGCATTCTTACTCGTTCAAAATATGGCTATGATATTCATGGAAATAGAATGCGGATAACTCTTTTGCGTTCACCCACTGACCCTGACCCTACTGCGGACAGAGGAGTTCATTATATTGAATACGCCCTTGTGCCTCATATGAAAGATTGGAGAGAAAGCAATATTCCTCGAATTGCGCATGATTACAACAATCCCTTATTAAGTATAATTTTAAAGAAAAAATCTCGAGGAAGATTGCCTCTTTCAAAATCCTTTTTATGTATAAAACCAGATAATATTCTTTTATCTTGCCTTAAATTATCAGAGGATGGTGAATCATTAATTTTAAGAATTTATGAAACATACGGAAAAAATACGAATGCAGAAATAACCCTGCCCTTTAAACCAATGGAGGTCTATAAAGTAAATTTCTTAGAAGAAGGGATGGAAAAGCTACCAGTTAATGGAAATAAAATTCGGATTTTTATTGCTAAAAATAAGGTTTTGACTTTAAAAATTTTAAGAAAATAATTGCGAAAAATGTAAAATTTTAATATCCGGATTTGTTTTCTTTAAGTGGCTTTCTATTTGAAAAATACAACCTGGACAGTTTGTTACCACAATATCTGGTTTTGAATTCAAAATCTTCTTTTCTTTTTTTTGCCAGATTCTTTCTGAAATTTCTGGATTTTTAAAAGAGAAAATTCCTGAAAATCCGCAACAGGCAACAGGCTCTTTTTCTTCCACTACCTTATATCCCATTGCTTTCAAAAATCCTACAGGCTCTCCATCAGGAAAAATGGACGAATAATGACAAGGGTAATGATAAAAAATTCTCTTTTCAGTTTGAAGAATAAAATCTTTCAAATCTTTCTCTGAATGAAATTTCAATAAAAATTCTGTAAAATCATAAATTTTAAATTCTATTTCTTCTCCCAATAACAATTTATATTTTTCTCTTAACATCCAGTTTCCAGTGGGGCAAAGAGTTAATATGAAATCAGGTTTATACCTTTTAAAGGATTTTGTATTTTCCAAAGCCAGTTTTCTTGCAATCTTCTCTTCTCCTATATGAAGAAAAGGTGCACCACAGCATACCTGGTCATCGGGAATCAAAACATTCCACTCAAGGGAATTAAGAATTTTCTCTGCTTTTTTTCCAATATCATGATAAGCATATCTGACCAAACATCCAAGGAAAAGATAAATTGTTTTCCCTTTGTTTGATAATTTCTCAGAAAATGGAAAATTTCCTTTCACTCGAGGCAATGTTTTATTTTTTGTCCAAGAAAGAGGTAAATAATCAATGAAATTTTGAGGAACGGATTTAATTAGAAAATCCAAAATTTTCTTTTTGGATAGGAAAGTTGCCCCAATTTTCTCAATTAAATTTGCCCCTCTCTGTAGTTTTAATTTAAGTATCAATTCCCCAATTGGAATATTTACGGGACAGAAATCCTCGCATTTTTTACAATCAGAACACAAATCAAGGTTTGAAAACGCTGCTTCAGGAGAAATAGTTATAGCTGTAAAAAGAAGTCCTATTCCTCCCGGATAAACGGAACCACCAAAAAGATGACCGCCTATTGCTTGGTAGACAGGACAGACCATCATGCAACCACCACATTTCAAACAATAGAGAGTTTCCTTTAATGGAGAATCTTTTAAATGCTCAAGCCTCTTATTATCCAAGATAATTATGTGAAGCTCTTTTGGACCATGTGCTCCAAAAATCAATTTTTTTTCAATATCAGCGGTTCTACTGGGACCAGTAATGAAAGATACATAACTTGTTATTTTCTGACCAGTGGCAGATCGTGTTAAAACTTTGATAAGAGTAGAAGCTTCTTCCACTGTTTCCACAATTTTTTCAGCGGAAAGAAGGGCAATATGAATCCGCGGAAGAGAAGTCGCCAGGCGGGCATTACCCTCGTTACTTACTATAACTAAAGTCCCTGATTCTGCGATTCCAAGATTTGCGCCTGAAATCCCCACATCAGCCTTTATAAAATAATCTCTCATTACCTCTCGCACAATCTCAGTAATTTTTTCAGGTTCTGGAGGAACAGGTTTATTTAAATATTTACTGATAATTTTTGCTATTTCTTCTTTGGTTCGATGAACGACTGGAGCTGTTATATGAGACGGTCTATCTCTGGAAATTTGAACTATCCATTCTCCTAAATCAGTTTCTACAACTTCTATTCCTCTTTTTTCTAAATATTTGTTTAACTGGATTTCTTCGCTCACCATAGATTTAGCTTTTACAACTAATTTCGCATTTTTTTCTTTAATAATGTTAAATATCAGTTCAACCGCCTCTCTTGAATTTTCAGCTATATAAATATTCGCACCAGCCTTCTGCGCCTCTTCAGAAAATTTAATTAATAAATGAGGAAGATTATTTATGCTTCTTTCTTTAATTTGCCGTGCTCTTTTCTTTAATTCAGACCAGTTTATATCTTTAATCGAATTTTTAAAATTCTGATAAAATTTAGAAGAAGCTCTTTCGAGTGCCTGTTGTAGAGTTTTATTATTAAGAGCTTTTTTTATTCTCTTTTTTCCCTTAAAGAACAAAAAATCAATCCTCCTTCTCTCTCAGTTTCCTCAAAAAATAATCTTTATCAATAAGTATTTCTCTTGGTTTGCTTCCTTCAGGAGGTCCAACTATTCCCTCCTCTTCCATCATGTCAATAAGCCGAGCTGCTCTTGCATATCCCAATTTCAATTTTCTCTGCAGATAAGAAGCTGAAGCCTGTCCAGTGGAAAGAACAAGCTCAACAGCTTTCTCATAAAGTTCGTCTTTTTCAGTGAATCCTTCTCTATACACTTTTTCTGGCTCTTTAATGATTTTTGTATTATATTCAGGCTTTCCCTGTTCTCTTAGATATTTAACCAATCGAGAAATTTCCATTTCAGATATAAAGGCTCCATGCAATCTAATTAGCCGAGGATAATTTGGTGGCATAAAAAGCATATCCCCAGAACCAAGTAATTTCTCAGCTCCAGCAGTATCAATTATTATTCGAGAATCGACCTTGGAAGGGACCCTAAGGGCAATTCTACTTGGAAAATTATTTTTAATTGTTCCAGTAATTATATCAGTTGATGGTCTTTGAGTTGCTAAAATTAAATGAATGCCGACTGCTCTTGCCATCTGCGCCAAGCGTGCAATTGATTGTTCAACTTCTTGTGCTGCAATCATGATTAAATCAGCAAGCTCATCAATTATTATCACTACATAGGGAAGGGGATTGATTTCCTCTTCAGAAAGAAAGAAATCCTTTTCGCCTTCCTTAAGATTTTTTACCTTCTGATTGTACTGCTCAATGTTTCTTACTTTCAATGCTGCTAATTTCTTATATCTGTTTTCCATTTCTAAAATTGCCCATGTAAGGGCATTATTTGCTTTTTTGGGGTCAGTTACAACGGGAGTAAGAAGATAAGGAATATCATTGTAAACACCCAATTCCAATCTTTTCGGGTCAATAAGAATAAATTTAACTTCTTCAGGACTTGCTTTATAAATAATGCTTGTAATTATACAATTAATTGTTACACTTTTTCCACTTCCTGTTGAACCGGCAATCAAAAGATGAGGCATGATAGCCAAATCCGCAAGATAAATTTCACCTCTCACAGTCTTCCCAAGAGCAAGTGTTAATTTAGAGGACGATTCTTTAAATTCTTGAGATTGAATGAGTTCCCTTATATAAATTATTTCTCTTTTCTTATTTGGAACTTCAAGCCCAATCGATGCTTTTCCAGGTAATCTCTCAATTCTCACTGATTCTGCTCTAAGAGCCAATGACAAATCCTCTGAAAGGCTTGCAACCTGACTTACTTTAATTCCAGGACTTGGCTGATACTCAAATGTAGTAATTACAGGACCGGGATGATATTCAACCACTCTTCCTTCAATTCCAAATTCCCGAAATTTATCTTCGATTATTTTCTTTTTAGCCAATAATTCTTCTTTGTTCACTTCTTCGTAAGTAGGAGGAGATTCTAACAAGCTGATAGGTGGAAAATGATACCCCTTTTCTTCACTAATTTCAGGAAAAAGGGCTTTTTCCTCTGGAGGAGGTGGAATTTCTTTCCCTGTTTCCTTTTTTTCAGGAAATGCTTTTTTCTCGGTATACTTATCAATTAACTTTCTCTTTATCTTCTCTTTCTCCTTGCTCTCTTTATATTGAACGATTTTTATTCTTATTTCTTTAAATAGAAAACTCCCCGGCCTCCCGATTAAAATAAGAAGATTCTTCAAAGAGACTTTTGTCATTATAATAAAGAAAATCAGCAGAAAAAGAGAAAGAATAATCAGAGTTCCTGTTCTATTAAGATTTTTTACCAGAAAATTCGATAACAATTCTCCAGTAACTCCGCCTGATTTTAATTCTACATTGTCCCATCTTATGGAATTGATTATAAAAGGAAAAAGGGAGGATAAAGTTAGAATAAATAAAAGAGAGATTACCCCTTTAAAGAAAATTTCTTTCTTTATCTTTGTAAAAAAAAGATTTACGCTGAAATAGAAAAAAATGAAAGGGATTATAAAGCAAGGTATTCCAAAAAATTGGATTAAAACTTCCGCAATTGTAGAGCCAAAGCGCCCTACATAATTTTTAACTTTAACCGAGGGATTTAAGGTAAGAAAAGAAGGGTCATTAGGAGAGTAGCTAATTAGACTTAATAAAACAATAATTCCTAACGCAAATAAAATAATTCCACTTATCTCATAGCGAATAAAAGACTTCTTTCTATTTTTTGAGGTCGAGTTTACCTTTTTCTTCATTGCTATAATTATACCATATTTTACAATTTATATAAGAAATAGAAAATTTAATTTCTTCTGTAGATTTATAATTTGACATTTTTATAAAGATAAATTATTTATAAAAAAAACATTAAAATGCATAAATATAAAGAAAACTTAAAGAGGGAGATATTAAAGTTACGAAAACAAATTAAAGAGCTTGAGAAATTTCAAAGGGAAAGCAAAAAAGTAATTCAGAAAATTAAGGAAGCAAAACAATATGCAGAAAGTATAATTGAAACAGTTCGAGAGCCTCTTATTATACTCGATGCCAATTTAAAAATAATATCTGCTAATCAGTCTTTTTATCGAACTTTCAAAACAAAGCCTAAGGAAATTGAAGGAAAATACATTTATGAAATTGGCAACAGACAATGGGATATTCCTGAGCTTCGAAAATTACTTGAAGAAATTTTGCCAAAAAATACTTCATTCGATAATTTTGAAGTGGAACATGACTTTCCGAGAATAGGCAAAAGAACAATGCTCCTCAATGCGCGGCGGATTTATAGAGAAGGGAAAAAGACACAAATGATACTTCTTGCAATTGAGGATATTACAGAAGGAAAACAAACAAGGGAGAAAATATATCATTTAAACGAAGTTTTAAGAGCAATAAGGAAGGTGAACCAGCTTATTATGAAAGAAAGGAATGAGAAAAATTTACTTCAGAAAACATGTGAAGTTTTAGTTAAAGTTAAAGGCTATTCCTCTATCTGTATTTTTCGTAATGGAATAATTTATAAAGAAGGAAATGAAAAAGAAATTCAGAAATTGCTGGGATTTAAAGAAAAAATAGAAAGAAAGAGGAAAATTGTTTCTCTTAAATTTAATGAATTATATTTGGGTGTTTTTTCTGCTACAAAAAATAATATAAAGATTTCCCTCTATATTACTAATATGAGGGAATTTAGCAAAGAAGAAACCGAATTGCTTCAAGAAATTAGTAAAGACCTCGTCTTTGCCCTGAGCTTTATAAGAACTGAAAAAGAAAGAAAATTAATGGAGGAAGCATTAAAAGAGTCTGAAAATAAGTTTAGAAGTTTAACAGAGGAATCATTAGTCGGGGTGTATCTTATACAGGGCAATAAGTTCAAATATGTAAATCCAAAATTAGCTGAAATATTTGGCTATAAAGTAAAGGAATTAATAGATAAAATGGGACCAGAAGAACTTGTTTTTCCTGATGATTGGCCGGTTGTTCGCGAAAATCTTAGAAAAAGATTAAGAGGAAAAATTAAATCCATTCATTATGAATTCAGAGGTTTAACAAAGGATAAAAGAATAATATATGTAGAGGTTTACGGCTCTGCTGTCCAATATCAGGGAAAGCCTGCTGTAATAGGAACTCTGTTAGACATAACAGAAAGAAAGAGGGCTGAAAATATTCTTAGGAAAACAGAAGAAAGTGTCCGTCATGCTCTTAAAATGGAAGCCCTTGCCAAATTCGCGGCTAATATTGCCCATGATTTTAAAAATTTTCTTACAGTTATTATGGGCTACACTGAACTTATCCTCAGTAATCTTTCAAAAAAATCTCCTATTTATAAATATGCCCGTTTGATATATGAGACGAGCGGTGAAGCTGTCTCCTTAATTCAGAAATTACTCGCATTGGGAAGAAAACAGACTTTTCAGCCTGAGATTCTTAATCTTAATGAATTAATTAAAGATATGGAAGGGATGATAAAAACATTAATTGGAGAAGACATAAATCTTATATTAGAGCTTGACCCAAAGCTAAAGGAAGTAAAGGCTGATAGAGAGCAAATTCAAGAAGTTATTTTAAATTTAATTTCAAATGCACGAGATGCAATGCCAAAGGGAGGAACTATAACTATCAAGACATCAAATATAAATATAAAAAAAGAATTCGCAAGACAAATA
>CAZWBN010000043.1:0-12691 GCA_964632095.1 uncultured Clostridia bacterium
CTTATGGATTTAAAGCCTCCTCATTCTCATGAAGAGGCAAGGAGACCTTTTCTCCTTTTTTATTGTAAATACTCATTGCCTTATCAATACCATCTTCAAGAATCACATTAATAGCTTCCTTAGCTTTAATGAGTCCATTCTTAAATAATGGAAGTTCTTCTTTCTCAAAAGGAGAAAGCACATATTGAGTCAAATCCTCAATTTTATAATTTTTTCCAATCCCTATTCTAATCCTTGGAAAATTCTCTGTGTTCAATTCCATTATAATTGACTGGACGCCCTTATGGCTTCCCGCGCTTCCTTTCTTTCTTATTCTTATCTCTCCCAATGGTATATCCACATCATCATATATAACAATAATATTTTCCAAATTTATATTTAAATTATCAACAATTAATTTTACTGCTTTCCCACTCAAATTCATATAAGTTTGAGGTTTTACCAGGAGAATTTCCTCCTCACATCTCTTTACCTTTGCTATTTTTGAAAGGAAGCTTCTCTTTCTCACTTTAACGCCCCATTCCTTGGCAAGTAAATTTATTAATTTAAAACCTGCATTATGCCTCATTCCGGCGAATTCTCTTCCTGGATTGCCTAAACCAATTAAAGCCCACAAATTTTATTCTTCCCCTTTTTCCTCTTCTTCCTCTTCTCCCTCTTCAGCTTCCTTTTCTTTTCCTATTACCTCAGGCTGCTCGGGTTCCTCTGCAAATAAAGTTTCTTCCTTTTCTTCCTCTTCCTCTTTTACCTCTTCCTCTTCAGGAGATGAGACATGCACAATTACTACCTCAGGATCCTCTAAAATTTCAATCCCCTCAGGAGCCTGAATATCCTCAACTTTTAAAGCCTGATTGATGTGTAAATCAGAAACATCAACTTCTATGTGTTCAGGGATATTCTTAGGCAAACATCTAATTTCTATTTCTCTTGTAACGAAATCTAAAATACCACCTTCACTTTTTACTCCTACTGCTTCTCCTTTTAACATGATGGGCACAGTAACATCTATAGGCTTATCCATAGCGAGACGATAAAGGTCTACATGAATGGGTTCATAGAAAACAGGGTCTCTCTGTAAATCTTTAATAATAACATCGTAGGTTTGAGAATCCAGGGTAATTTTAAAGATAGTATTTTCTCCAGTTTCGGATTTTAAAATTTTATGTATGTCCTTTTTATCCACAATAATTGGAATATTCTCCATATTATTACCGTAAAGAATTCCTGGAAGTTTACCTTCTTTTCTCAATCTCCTGCATGCATTTTTTCCAAATTCTTTTCTTACTTCTCCTTTAATTACAAATTCTTCCATTTTTAATCCTCCTTAATTGAAAAGTGAGCTTACAGAACTTGATTCATGTATTCTTTTAATTGCTTCACCAAAAAGATTGGCGACTGTAAGAATAGTAAATTTTTTGCATTTTCTTTTTTCATCAGGCATATGAATTGTATCTGTAACAATTACCTCTTCATAGGATGATGATTCTATTCTTTCTACTGCCTTCCCTGATAATACAGGATGGGTACAGGCAGCAAAAATTCTTCTTGCCCCTCTTTCCTTAAGAGCTTCACCGGTTTGCGTGAGAGTTCCTGCTGTGTCAACTATATCATCGACTACCACTGTTACCTTCCCTTCAACATCTCCTATTATATTCATGAGCTCACTAACATTTGGAGCAGGTCTTCTTTTGTCAACAATAGCTAAACTTGCATTAAGTCTTTTAGCAAACATTCTTGCCCTTTCAACTCCTCCTGCATCAGGGGAAACGATTACTAAATCATTTAAACTTAAATTTTGGATGTATTCACAAAGTACTGGAGCTGCAAATAAATTATCAACTGGAATGGAGAAAAAGCCCTGTATCTGATGAGCATGTAAATCCATTGTAAGAACCCTATTTACTCCAGCTGTTTCCAATAAATCAGCAACCAATCGTGCGGTTATAGGAACTCGAGGTTTATCTTTTCTATCCTGACGGGCATATCCATAATAAGGAATAACAGCAGTGATTCTTTCAGCAGAAGCCCTCTTAAAGGCATCCACCATTACAAGCAATTCCATTAGATGGAAATTAACTTCATATGAAGTGGATTGAACGATAAAAACATCCTCACCTCTCACATTTTCTGTTATCTGGAATTGAATCTCTCCATCACTAAAGGTTTTAAGTATACATTCTCCAAGAGGTTTATTAAGATAATTGCATATTGCTTTTGCTAATTCAGGATTAGATGACCCTGAAAAGATTTTCATTTTTTTTCTCCGATATTGATTTTTTCAATATTTCCATTAAGGAATTTTAAATTACAAAGATAACTTCATCCATATAATATATCAGAAAAAAATTTTTTTTCAAGAATTTTAAATCCGTGGGTTTGCATAGCAATATAAACAGCTGTGCGGGCATGCCTGAGTATAACTGCCAATATCAACTGATTCAGTGCAATTGCATTCTTTCCTTTGAGTCTTATCCTTTTTAGTGGAAGCCGGATAATTGTGAGGGTGTAGTCTACTTAATAAATTGCCATCTATACAGGCTGAGGGCATTATGCCATTCAAATTTGCAAGAAAATTCTGGGAGCATGCGTATAAATTTAAATTATAAGTTTTTGCTATTTGAGCTAAATAAATTGCATCCTCTTTTTTCTTTTCTAATGGTGGATCATAGTATGCAAAATTATATTTTTTTGCTCTTTTTTTACATTTCTCATACCATTGGGCAAAACTGAATTTAATATTTTTTATATCGAATTTCTTTAAAATAGGAGCTAAGGTCTCGAAAAAATACAAATTTGTTTTTAAAGTTCCACTTTCCCACCAGTAAACTATTGGGTCAAATCTTATGGACACTCTCTCTGGAATTCCAGCAATTTTAATCAAACCTTCAATTTGAGATATTGCAATCTCTGGAGATGGAACTCCCTGTTCAATAAAGCTTCCTCCTAAACCAGTTATTGTAAAAAGAAAAAAGAGCTGGGAATAATTGGTTAATAAATTGAGTAAATTATATTTATTTGTAACGAGGTTATGAAAATTTTTAGACCATAAGACAAAGGTGTGAACTTCAGAAGGATTGAGATTCACTTTATATTTATTTCCCGCAGGTCCAATAACCTCCGCAACTCCCTTTTGTATAGAATTAGAGAGCCACTCAGGAAAAAAAGCTATTAAATCTGTTCTCCGTGAAGCGCTAATTACTTTCATTAATTGATTTTGTTGACAGTGAGCATATTTACAATTAATATTTTACTTTAGATGGAGAAAAATAATCAATGTCAATCTTAAAAGCAATTAATTTAACTAAAATCTATAATGGCAGAAAGGTGGTTAATGGTGTTAATCTTGAAATAAAATCTGGAGAAATTGTGGGATTTCTGGGAAGAAATGGAGCTGGTAAGACCACAACCTTTCAAATTATAGTTGGTCTGATAAAACCTGAGGGAGGAAATATTTATCTTAATGACAAAAGAATAACCTTTAGCCCTTCTTATTTAAGAGCAAGGGAAGGTCTTGTTTATCTCCCTCAGGAAAATTCAGTTTTTCTAAAAGCAACTGTCGAAGAAAATTTAAAAATGATAATTGAACTACTTCCAGGCTCTAAAAAGGAAAAAACCGAAAAAGTAAAAAAAATAATGGAGGAGTTAAGGATTTCCCATTTAGCAAAGAGCAAGGCTTATACTCTGTCCGGAGGAGAAAAAAGAAGATTAGAAATTTGCAGGGCACTTCTTACAAACCCAAAATTTCTTTTCTTAGATGAACCTTTTACAGGAATTGACCCCATAACAATAAATGAACTCCAAGATTTAATGCTCAATTTGAAAAAGAAAGGAATCGGAATAATTATTTCAGACCACAATGTCAGGGATACTTTTAAAATTGTTGATAGAGCATATATTATTCACGAAGGCAAGGTTTTAATTGAAGGCTCTCCCGAGGAACTTGCTGTCAATAAATTGGCACGAGAAAAATTTCTGGGAAAAGACTTTGAACTCGGAAAAGAAAAAACAATTCCTTAATTCTTAAAGAAGGATTTTAAAATTAATCTTTGAGCTTACTTTTTGCACAAATTAAAAATTATTTTTCCTTTCTAATTTTCTATCATTTAAAAATCTTTAGTAAGAATTCTCCAAGGGTTTGTTTAAAGAATAAAATAAATAAAAATAAATATATAAAAAGCAAAATTAAAAAGAAAATAATTAGTTGAATGTAAGAAGATGAAATTAAGTTAAATACATTAGTTTTGAGTATAATAGAAGCAAAAATCTGAGTTAAAAACCATATTGTGGAGACTAAGAATATATCAAATATCCATCCAATCACATGATATTTGAAACGATTTTTTGTTCTTTTGGGTAATTCTTCTCCTAATGGTAAACTCATCTGAGCTAAACTCACTTCCTCTGCGTCTTTATTTTTACTTTCCTTTTTTGTGAGAAAAGAAAAGACTTCCTCTGATTGCAGTTTTGTAGTTGTATAATCTGATTTCTCCCCTTCATTATTAAAGTAGGAAATAATTGTTCCACAATTTTCGCATATATCAGAATTTTCTTCCAAATAATAATCGCATACAGGGCATCTCTTTTTATTATCCATACCAACCTAATAATAGGTTCGATTATTACAGTTGTCAAGAATGTGTAACAAGTTCATTTATTGTCAAATAAATTCAATTTATTATAGCCACATGATGAATAGCTCAATCCCCTTTAGTCTTTACTATTTATTTTATCTTCTAAATATTATTGACTAATGATTTTAGGAATGATAGTAGTAAATTCATGAGAAATCAGAACATTCTAAGGAGGCTATTTGAATGAGGAGAAAATCTCATCCTGTGAAATTAATTATATTTTTAATAATTCTTACAGTTTTAAAGCTAAATATTTCAGCTGAGCAGGTGGATTTTAAGGAGGAAAAGAAAGAAGAGCTAAGAATTTTCTCATTAAATAATGAATTGATAAAAATTTATATTATTTTAAATAAAGGAAAAATTAAATCTGAAATAATAAAACCCAATGAAAAGTGGGTGGAAAATTTTGGTTCTTTTCCTGTTGAAATCCAGATGGATGGAAACTTTTTAATAGAAGTGGTCTGGGGAGGATGGCGAGCACCTGGAAAAATAAATAATGCTGATAATTTAATTAAACTTTCCAAAGATGACTTCCACCTTAAAAATTATTTTTTGAAAAAAGAAAACGGTGGACTTAATCTGGAATTAATATTCGATGGAGAAAAAAATCCTTTTGAAATTAAAATAACTTACAAACTTAAACCCGAAAAATTTTACTTTAAGCGAAAAATAGCTATAAGAGATTTAAATAAAAAACTTCATTTCCTCCACTGGTTATGGTCACGCTATGGATACATTGACGGAGAAATTACTGTTATCAAATCAGGAGGGTTCGGACAGCCTGTGGCTTTAAAAATCGGCGACCTGGGAATGTTTTTGGGACTTGAATATCCATCTGGAGAGAATTTTCTATCCTCAATTAATAATAGGGTTGAATTGAAATGTGGACAAGAATTCGGCATGAAAATAGAGAGCGCATGGATTGAAAGCGAATGGGTAGTATGTGGAATTTCTCCAGATTTTCGGGTTAAGAACTGGTTTTTTAAATATTTACAAGATATTAGAGTTGCTCCATTAAAATCCTATCTCCTTTACAATAGCTGGTATGACCTCAGGGCTCCAGAAATGGTCAAAGAACAATCTCGTGCAATGACAGAGAGAAATGTTTTGCGCACAATAGAATTTTTCAGAAAAAGATTATATGAAAAAAAAGGAATATCACTTGATGCTTTTGTCTTAGATGATGGGTGGGATATTTATAAAAGCGACTGGGTATTGAATAAGGAACAATTTCCGAACGGCTTACTTCCTATTACCAGAGCTCTTAAAAATATGAATACAAAGCTCGGTATCTGGATAAGTCCAATCGGAGGATATTCCCATAGGGACTGGAGAGTAAACTGGATGAGAGAACATGGTTATGAGACCGTGGGAGACCAGATGTGTATGGGAGGGAAAAAATATCAAAAACTTCTAACAAAAAGGCTAAAAGATTTCATTAATTCTTATGATGTCTCATATTTCAAGATTGATGGAATTCAGTTTATATGCAATGAAAATGGGCATGGACACTTACCTGGTATATATTCTCGTCACGCTATTATGGAAGCAGTAATTAAACTGTGCAAAACTCTCCGCTCAGAAAAACCAGATATTTTTTTGAATATTACATCAGGCACATGGCTGAGTCCCTGGTGGTTAAAATATGCAAATACAATATGGATGCAAGGATATGATTACGGTTACGCAAATGTTCCTTCGATAAGTCGCAGAGACCGTGCAATGACCTATAGAGATTCCGTGCTTTTCGATGATTTTAAAAAAGAAGATTTCTGGTTCCCAATTGCAAATTTAATGACTCATGGCATAATAAAAGGACATCTCCTTCCTTTCAATGGAGAAAAAGAATCAATAGAAAAATTTACTGATAATGCAGTTCTTTATTTTGCACGAGGAATCTCAATGTGGGAATTATATATATCACCTGATTTATTAACGGATGAACAATGGGGTATTCTTGCCAGAACTATAAAATGGGCTAAAAATAAATTTAAAATTTTAATTAATAATACTGAAATGATTGGAGGGGACCCTGAAGAACGGGAAGCATACGGATATGTGCATTATTCCAATGGAAGAGCAATAATAGCTGTTCGCAATCCATTTATTGAGCCACAAATGCTGCGCATAAAACTATCCAATTTCTTTGATATAAATGCTGAAAAATTAGTTTTGGAAAAAATATACCCAATTCACTGGGTATCTCCAGAATTATATTCAAGAGCTTCTACATTAAATATTTATCTCGAAGGGTATGAAACAGCAATATACGAAGTCTATTCCCTTGAGGAAGCAAAATATCCTCTCTTAGGAGGATGTATTTATAATATTCAGAAGAAAAATGAAAAAGAATTTATTATGACATGCTATAAAGGAAAAAAAGAAGCCCGGCTCTTAAATTCAGAAGATTTCAAAGTTGTAAAATATAAAAACAAAAAAATTTCTCCTAAAAAATTCTTAATTCCAGGAATATCTATCCCTGAAGGGGTGAAAAATATTTCCTTCGATTATTCAAAAGAAAAAATAAATATTGGTTTTGAAATTAAAAAGCCTGTAAAAGAAGCAATCTTAGCAATACTGATTGAATCCACGGGAAAGTCAACTGGAAAACAGCTCCCTCAATTAAATGTATTCCTCAGCAATAAGAAAATAGAAACAAATATTGAATACCAAAAAGGAGTATGGGCATGGTATACAGTAAAAGTGAAACCCGGGAAATATAGCTTTAAAGTGAACATTTCTCCTGTTCAAGAATTAAAAGACTGGGAAGGAGTAATTTCTGCCTGGCTTATTTGCAGAGAAAAATTAGAGAAAGTCGAGTTTCTATTAATTTCAAAAAAAGAGTCAAAATATAAAATTCTTCTTCCTCCGAGTCCTTGGAGAGAGGGTGAAATAAAAAAGAATGTAAAACTTGGAAAAGTTAAAATAACTCTGTAATGGAATGATGCATCTTTCTTTTGTGGATTGGGCTTTTATAATTTCATATTTTATTTTTGTTCTAAGCGTGGGACTTTATTTCTCTAAAAAAGCAGGCACTAATATTGAAAACTTTTTTATCTCAGGAAGGTCTCTCCCATGGTGGATAGCTGGAACATCTATGGTTGCCACTACTTTTGGAGCTGACACCCCTCTCGCTGTTACAGAAATAGTAGCTAAAAATGGAATCGCAGGTAACTGGCTCTGGTGGAATTTTATTCTTGGTGGAATGATGACTGTATTCCTTTTCTCAAAATTATGGAGAAGATCTGAAGTTCTAACTGATATTGAATTTACGGAATTAAGATATAGCGGGAAACCAGCAAGTATTTTAAGAGGATTCAGAGCTTTATATCTCGGTCTTCCGGTGAACTGCATGATTATGGCATGGGGAATATTAGCTATGTCATCCATTTTAGGAGTAACTTTTTCATTCCCAAAATATCAGGCAATAATAATTTCTCTCGCCATTGCAGTAATCTATTCTGTTCTTTCAGGATTCTGGGGAGTAGTTGTAACAGATTTATTTCAATTTGTTATTGCAATGATAGGTTCAATAGCCTTGGCTGTGATTTCCATTGAACATGTAGGAGGGATTAAATTATTAAAGTCAAAGGTGATAGCATCCAATCCAGAAGCCTTAAATTTTTTCCCGAGCCTAAATTCCTCTACATTACCATTTATTACTTTCTTTGTTTATATTGCAATTCAGTGGTGGGCAACATGGTATCCAGGTTCAGAACCAGGAGGTGGTGGATATGTGGCTCAAAGAATGCTTGCCACAAAGAATGAAAAACATGCCGTATTTGCAACTCTCTGGTTTAATATTGCCCACTATGCTCTCAGACCCTGGCCCTGGATACTGGTCGCTTTATGTTCTTTAATTGTATTTCCTAACCTCTCTGACCCAAAAATGGGTTATCCAAAAATGATGATTACTTTTTTACCTGCAGGGCTGAAGGGATTAATGATAGCAGCTTTCTTTGGTGCATTTATGTCAACCATTGATACTCATCTTAACTGGGGAGCATCCTATATAGTTAATGATTTTTATAAAAGATTCATTAAAAAGAAAGCTTCACCCTCTCATTATGTTTTCATATCCCGTATAACTGTCATTATAATCATGGTTTTTGCTGGATTCACTGCATATTGGATGGAAAGCATAAAGGGTGGCTGGGAGCTCCTTCTTGCTGTTGGAGCTGGAACTGGATTAATTTATATTTTAAGATGGTACTGGTGGAGGATTAATGCATGGAGTGAAATTGCTGCAATGGCGTGTTCCTTTGTTACAGCAATGATTTTATTAAAAACACCCCTTGGCAGAGGAGGTGATTTAAACTGGGCATATAGAATAATTATCACAGTTGGGATTACTACTTTCGTGTGGGTATTAATTACTTTTTTAACTCCTCCTGTGGATAAAGAGCATTTAGCAAATTTTTATAAAAAAATCCACCCTCCTGGAATATGGAAATATGTTGAAAAAGAAATTTCTGTCCATGGCAATAGCAAATCCCTTTTCTTGGACATTTTAAACTGGATACTTGGGACCTTTCTTGTTTATAGCGCACTTTTTGGATTTGGAAAAATAATATTGCTTGAATTTAAAAAAGGAATATTTTTCCTTTTAATTACATTTCTCTCTTCTACTCTACTCTTTAAAAATCTATCTAAATTTAAAACCAATTAAGGAGGATTCAAAATGATACATTCAAAATCAAATTTTCGACAATTTACATTTCATATTTTACATTTCATAATTCTAATATTCACAATCCATATCCTTGTTTTCAATACATTCGCTGATAATAAAATAGAAAAAATTGACAAACTCTTTTCCCCTTGGAACAAACCAAATAGTCCGGGTTGTGCACTCGCAATTATAAAAGATGGGAAAATTATTTATAAAAAGGGATATGGAATGGCTAATCTTGAGCTCAATGTTCCTATTACACCCAAAACTGTTTTTTATATCGGCTCGTGTTCAAAACAATTTGTTGCTTTCTCCATTGCTTTACTTGCTAAAAAGAAAAAAATTTCTCTGGATGATGATATAAGAAAATATATCCCTGAGCTTCCTGACTATGGTACTCCAATTACTATAAGGCATCTCATACACCACACAAGTGGATTAAGAGACTTTTTTACGCTTGAAGATATTGCCGGAATTCCTTTCGGTTTTTATCATAAAGATGATGTCCTTTCTCTGATCGCTCGTCAGAAAGAATTAAATTTTAAACCTGGAGACGAATATCTATATAGTAATACAGGTTACTTTCTTCTTGCATTAATTGTGGAAAGGGTAAGTGGAATGAGTTTTCGTGAATTTGCGGAAAAGAATATATTCAAACCCCTTAAAATGAACCACTCTTGTTTCCAGGATGACTATACCCGTATCATAAAAAATAGAGCATCTGGCTATTTCCCTGGAGAAAAAGGTGAATTTAAAAATTTCATTTCCACATTTGATTGCGTGGGTTCAGGTGGTCTTTATACTTCTGTGGAGGATCTGTATCTCTGGGACCAAAATTTCTATCATTGCAAAGTGGGTGGTAAAGAATTAATTGAACAGATTCAAACTCCAGGAGTTCTGAATAATGGAGAAAAGATCAATTATGCCTTTGGATTAGTAATAGGGTCATACAGAGGACTAAAAACAGTAAGTCACGGAGGCGCACTCGGGGGATACAGGGCTGGAATGATTCGCTTTCCAGAACAAAGATTTTCTGTGATCATTCTTTCTAATCTCAGTAGTTTCAATCCAATGAAAATGTGTGAGAAAATAGCTGATATTTTCCTTGCGAATGAATTTAAAGAAGAAGAAAAACATGAATTCTTAAAAATTCCTACAAAAGAATTAAAGGAAAAAGCTGGAACATATATGAATTCCAAGACATGGAGCCTTTTAAAAATACAATTTAAAAAAGGAAAATTATCGCTGACTATGTATGGAAAAGAATATGTTCTTGGAGCAGTAAGTAATACAAAATTCGAGGTGATTAATGCGCCTACCAAAACAATAATTGAATTCAAAAAAGATCTACAGACCAATCAATGGCTTATGCAAATGAGAAGAGAAGGCTATGGTACCAATTATTTTAAAAAAATTAAACCGGTAAATATTTCCTCATTAAGAATTAAGGAATACACGGGAAATTATTTAAATGAAGAGCTTGATGTTATCTTTAAAATAATTGCAGAAAAGGGAAAACTTTATTTGATTCCCAGAAGAAAACCCAAAACTCTTCTCCAGCCTACTATAAAGGATTACTTCAGAACAGGAAGATTTAATATAAAATTTACTCGAAATGAAAAGGGAAAGATTTCAGGTTTCCTATTAAATACAGGAAGGCTTCGAAATCTAAGATTTAAAAAGATATATTGAAAATTTCTTATAAAATTTTTACAATACAAGTGACTCAATGAGATCAATTATAATATTAATCTCCTATTTTTTCATTGCAATTTTTTTTGGTATCCCTCTAATTCTTTATGTAAGATTTACTAAGAAAGTCTCCCCTCTCTTTAAATTAGGATATTTTGCAGTAAATATAGCTCAGAAAATCTCAGGAGTAAAAGTAGAAATTTTCGGATTAGATAAAATTGACCCAAAAAGAACATATGTATACATGGCTAATCATCAGAGTCTTGTGGATGGTCCTTTATTATTCAGAATTATCCCTCAGCGCCTGAGAGTTCTTTTAAAAAAAGAAGTATTTCGAATTCCATTAGTAGGCACAGCTATGAAGATAGTAGAATTCATACCCATAGATAGAAAAGACAAAGAAGGTGCTCGTAAAAGCATAGAATTAGCCATAAAGAAAATAAAGGAGAAAAATTATTCCTTTCTGATCTTCCCTGAGGGAACAAGAAGCCTGAATGGAAATCTTCTCCCCTTTAAAAGAGGTGGATTTGTTTTAGCTATTAAAAGTGGAGTTCCTATAGTTCCTATAACTATTATTGGAAGTAGAAATGTTTTGCCAAAGAAAAAATTTTTCCTAAAAAAGGGAAAGATAAAAGTAATTTTCCATCCACCAATTCCTACTGCTGAATTAAAATATGAAGACAGATTTATGTTGACAGAGAAAATTAGAGATATAATTAAAAACGATTTAAAAAATCAGGTTATAGTTTAAAGGAGGCTTTATGATTAACTGGAATGATTTCCTGAGAGAAATTGAAATTTTAAGAAATTCTTTTTTTAAAAACAAGGCAAAACTTATTGAAGAAGCTATCAAGATCATGGAAAAAGCCATTAAAAATGGTGGTAAAATTATCGTGTTCGGGAATGGAGGAAGTGCTGCTCAAGCCCAGCATTTTGTTGCAGAACTAATTAACAAATTTCTTCTTGTTAGAAAACCATTACCGGCTCTTTCCCTCACCACTGATACCTCAATCCTCACATCTGTAGGTAATGATGTAGCATTTAGTGAAATATTCACAAAGCAAATTGAAGCATTAGGGAAAGAAGGTGATGTAGCTCTTGGAATTTCTACAAGTGGAAATTCTTCAAATGTTATACGGGGAATTCGAAAAGCGAAAGATAAAAAAATCTATACAATTGGTTTAACTGGAGAAGGAGGAGGGAAACTTGCGGAATATGTGGACCTCTTGATAGATGTTCCTTCAAAAAGCACTCCAAGGATACAAGAAATTCATCTTATGGTTCTTCATTTAATTGCTGAGGAACTTGAAAAGAATCTTTATTCTCCATAAGCCATAAAAATCAAACTTTCCTGCTTTAAAATTTCTTTCTGTGCTTTTATTAGCTCTTTTATTCCTTTTTCAGCCAAGTCGAGCAATTCTTTTAATTCTTCTCGACTAAAAGGCTTTTTTTCAGCTGTAGCCTGAACCTCGATAATCTTCCCGTCATCTGTTAAAACAACATTCATATCTACTTCTGCCTGAGAATCTTCATTGAAATCCAAATCCAGCATTTTCTCTCCATTTACAATACCTACACTCACAGCAGCTACAAGATTTCGAAGAGGCATCTTTTCAATCATTCCTTTATCATAAAGTTTTTTTAAGGCTAATGCCAATGCAACACAAGATGCAGTTATTGAAGCTGTTCTTGTCCC
>CAZWBN010000044.1:0-12610 GCA_964632095.1 uncultured Clostridia bacterium
CCCATATTTTACTTTGTCTCAATTCCCATTTTTTATCATCAGGAGCAATATATGCAAAAAATTTTCCATCTGGAGCCCATTGTAAATACCTTTCAGGTGCTTTATTTTTTGTTAAACGAATTTTTTCTTTTTTTTCTAAATCAAATAAATATATTTCGGATAAATATTCCTGATTTCTCCTGTTTTCATATCTTGCAGTAAAAATTATCTTTTTTCCATCAGGAGAAATATCAAAATCTCGTATTATAATCTTCTCATCCGTAATTTTCGTTTCCTTTTTACCCTTTAAATCGATCATCCATAAATTCTGCCAGTGCCCTTCAACCTGTCCGTTTGGACCTTCATCAACAAATAAAGCATCATATCCTGCCTTATACTTCTCCTCTTCTTCCTTGCTTCTTGCCTCAGGAGCTAAGAAGAAAATTTTGGTGGAATCAGGAGACCATTTGAATGTGATAATGCCTGTTTTATGCTTTGTTAATTGGATAGCTTCGCCTCCAGAGGTGTGCATAATGAAAATCTGGCGTTTTTTGTCTTTAGTTCTCAAAAACGCAAGATATTTGCCATCCGGCGAAAAACGAAAGGAACTTCCACCTGCTTCTCCTATGTATTGAAACTCCTCTCCTCCTTCTGCTGGAATCATGTAATATGTAACTTTCCTTTTATTCTTGGACCAGTCAAGTTCAGATTTAGAGAATAAAACCCACTTCCCATCAGGCGACATAATTGCATTTCCAACCCTTACCATGTTTAATCCATCATCAACTGTCATCGGGCGTTTTTCAACGCCATATATCCCATTTATAATAAAAAGTAAAAGAATACCCAATAAGATTAACCTTTTCCTCATTATTGCCTCCTTTTAGGATTATTATTTTCCAATAAGTTCTTTAAATTCTTTTTCTGTTATGACTTTAATTCCAAGTTTCTTTGCTTTCTCTAATTTCGAACCAGGCTCTTCACCCACAACAAGATAATCCGTCTCCCTGCTTACGCTTGAACTTGCGATTCCCCCAAGTTCTTCAACAATTCTTTTAGCTTCTTCCCGCGAAAATGACTCCAGCTTTCCAGTGAAAACAAATTTCAATCCAGCAATTTTTGATGGCTTTTCTTTTTTTATCTCTTTAAATTTAATACCAGCTTTTAACAATCCCTCAATTACTTTTTTATTACCTTCTTGTCTGAAAAATTTTACAATGGAGCGAGCACTCTCGGGTCCAATCTCCTTAATTTGCATTAATTCCTCTTCAGTCGCAGAAGCTAATTTCTCAAGAGATTTATAATGCTGAGCAAGAACCCGAGCTAAATGTTCACCCACAAGGGGTATACCCAACGCATATATGAATCGAGCCAGTTCAATTTCCTTGCTCTTTTCGATTGAATCCAAAAGATTCTGAGCTGATTTATCACCCATTCCTTCCAGTTTCGCTATTTGCTCTTTTTTAAGATGATATAAATCAACTGGACTTCGAATTATACCCTCTTCTACAAACTTATCAACCAGCTTTTTGCCCAGTCCTTCGATATTCATTGCTCCTTTTGATGCAAAATGGCGAAGAGACTCTTTGAGCTGAGCTGTACAGGAAAGTCCTCCAGTGCAACGATAGTATGCTCCTTCTCTTACCACCTCAGCTCCACAAACCGGACATTTATCTGGGAGATGGTATTTCTCTCTTCTTTTTTCACCTTCCACATGAACTCTCGCCTTTATCTCTGGAATAACATCCCCTGCTCTTATCACAACAACCTTATCGCCAATCCTTATATCCTTTCTATCTATTTCATCCTGATTGTGGAGTGTAGCTCTTGTCACAGTAACCCCTCCTATTCTTACAGGCTCAAGGATTGCAACAGGTGTAAGGATTCCTGTCCTCCCTACCTGAACCACAATATCCTTAATTCTTGTAACTTCTTCTTTTGGCTTAAATTTATATGCTACAGCCCACCGGGGACTTCTTGTTTTAATCCCTAAGCGGGATTGATACTCAAATTGATTTACTTTTACCACTATCCCATCAATTTCAAAGTCAAGAGTCTCTCTTTTAGCCTCCATTTCATGATGATATTTATAGACTTCCTCAATGTTTTTACATTTTTTAATATCAGAACTAACCTTTAATCCCCATTCTGGAAGAGTATTGAGCACTTCCCATTGAGAATTGAGCTTTACCCCCTCTATTGCCAGAATATCGTAAAAGAAAATATCTAACTTCCTTTCCGCAGTAATTTTTGAATCAAGCTGTCTGAGAGAACCTGAAGCAGCATTTCTTGGATTTGCAAAGGGTGGTTCTCCTCTTTTTATCATCTCCTCATTCAATTTTTCAAAATCCTTAATTTTCATGACAACTTCGCCCCTTACTGCAAGAAGGTCGGGTATTTTTACCTTCCCCTCCCTTAATCTTAAAGGGACAGGCCTAACTGTTTTTAAATTATCTGTTACATCTTCGCCTACCATTCCATCTCCCCTTGTTGAACCTCGAACAAAAACACCTTTCTCATAAACCAATTCTACAGATAAACCATCAAACTTTGGTTCTGCTACATATTCAATATTATCAATTCCCAATTCTCTTTTTACCCTGCGGTCAAAATCCACCACTTCTTTTTCATCAAGACAACTATCTAAACTCAACATGGGAGCTAAATGGGTAATTTTCCCGAATTCCTCCTTAGGAGGAGCTCCAACTTTTTGAGTGGGAGAATCAGGGGTGATTAAATCAGGAAACTGACTTTCAAGAGAGATTAATTCATCCATAAGACGGTCATATTCCGCATCTGATATTTCAGGTCTATTTAAAACATAATACAGATAATTGTGATGATTAATTTCTCTGCGAAGTTCTTCAATTCTTTTTTTTGCTTCTTCTTTTGTCATGGCATACCTCCAAAAGAGGTATTAATTTAAACTAAAAACTTAGAACGAAAATCTAAAAACTACAACTAAAAATTTAAATCTAAATTTTGTCTAATTCAACTTTAATTTCCAGACATTGCATAAAATCACGCCTTGCAATTATTCCAACTAATTTACCTTTATCCAGCACTGGAAGTCTTCCAACTTTATATTTTGACATTATTGAAAGGGCACGAATAGCATCTTCCTCAGGGGCAACAATTAATTTGTCAATATCTGTTTTCATAATTTCAGAGACTTTTGTCTCTTTCCATTTTTCTCGAGGAACTTTTTTTACATCCTGTATAGTAACCATTCCAACTAATTTTCCTTCGTCCACCACAGGGAATCCATGATAAAAACATTTAAAAAAATGGTCATTAACTAAATCCTCTACTGAAATATGGGAAGGAACTGACTTTACATCAGTCGACATAACTTTAGAAACTGGAATTCCTTCCAGCAATTGACGCGCAATAAGCTGCTGATAACTCATCCGAGCAGCATTCATTAAAAAGAAACCAATAAAAATAAACCATAAGCCACTTATAAAATTCCCAAAAAATGCATTCAAAAGCCCGAAGAAAATAAGCATTCCTCCAAAAGCAGAGCCAACATTACTCGCTATACGAGTTGCTTCTCTTAAATTTCCTTTAATATGCCAGAGCACTGCTCTTAAGATCCTTCCTCCATCAAGAGGAAAACCTGGAAGAATATTAAAACCAATTAAAATAAAATTTATAATAGCTAAATACTTAAAAACCCCTGAGAAAGCCGGGTTTGGATAATATATCTTTGTCATAAAAAACAAAAAAAGAAAGAAAATCCCCAGGATGAAACTTGCCACAAGTCCTGCAATGGCTATTGTAAATTCCTGCCTTGGATTTCGAGGCTCCTCTGTCATTTCAGCAGCTCCGCCAAATATAAAAAGAGTTATTCCATGCATTGGAATCTTATATTTGAGCACAACATAGGAATGACTTAATTCATGAATGAGAATAGAAATAAAGAGTAAAAGAGCTGAAACTATTCCCATAAGCCAGTAAGTGCTTTTCCCAAGTCCAGGGTAATCCGAAGGGAAATATCCTACAGCTAATGTCCATGTTACAAGAAGGAAAACAAGAATCCAACTTGCATTTATTTTAATGGGAATTCCAAAGATTGTTGCTATCTTGAGATTTCTACCATTCATATTTTATATGTAGACCTTTCTTTCCCTTTTCATATCACATTTTTATTTGTGGGTCAAACTAGCTATAGGATAATCCTTCCTTAAATCTTTATAATTTTAAAATATTAAAGCTGGGCAAGTTTCTGTAATCTCTCCCAATCCTCATCCACACTCTTTTGAATCTCATCTATCATCCATTTATTCTCTTCTTTAAAGAGATGACGAAATCGCCCTTGACTCTCAAGCCATTTAATCACTGGTAATTTTTCTTTAGGGAAATAGTTAATTTTATATTTCCCATTCTCAACTTCATATAGAGGCCACACACATGTATCTGCTGCAAGACTTGCAATTCTCATTCCCTGTGATTCATCATATTTCCATTCAGTAGGACAGGGAGTAAGAATATTCAAAAAGGCAGGACCATCAATTTCAAAAGCCTTTTTCGCTTTGTTATATAAATCCATCCAACGATGAGGACTCGCCTGTGCTGCATATGGTATACCGTGAGCAGCCATTATTTGAGTTAAGTCCTTTCTCTTCTGCATTTTACCTGGAATTTTAGAACCAGCTGGAGATGTTGTAGCTGAAGCACCTAAGGGAGTTGCAGCAGAACGCTGCCCTCCTGTATTTGCATAAACATTATTATCATAGCAAATGTAAACAATATTATGACCCCTTTCCATAGCTCCAGAAAGAGCCTGAAATCCAATATCGTAAGTTCCTCCGTCTCCTCCAATTCCCAAAAATTTAATTTTTTTATCCTTTGGTATTCTCCCTCTTCTAATCAAAGCTTTATACATGGCTTCTACACCAGCTATTGTAGAAGCTGCATTCTCAAAAGCGGAATGTATCCATGTGGTCTTCCAAGATGTCCATGGAAATCGTGAAGTACAGACTTCAAGACATCCGGTAGCATTAGCAATTATGATGGGATCATTTGTTGCTCTTAAAACTATTTTTAATATAATTGGGATTCCACAGCCAGGGCATAAACCATGGCCTGGAACCAATTTATCTTCCATGGAAGCTAACTCTCTTAATCTAACCATTTTTTTCCTCCTCATTTATCTATATTCATTCTCTTAGATTGATATATCCATAATATTGCTCAACTTTTCCTGTCCGAGCAATCTCTTCGAGTTTTGCGTAGACTTCGCGAAAATGCTCTGGAGTAATGTCTCTTCCACCCAGCCCATAAACATAATTTATTATTTTAGGTTTTTCTGAATAATCAAACAGAGCTGACCTTGTTTCAACAAAAAGAGGTGCTCCCTGAGCTCCAGGACTCGTTGCCCTATCCAGTACTGCTACTGCTTTCACCTTTCTTAAGCTTTCTGCTAATTTTTGAGCAGGAAATGGACGGAAAACACGAAGTTTAATTAAACCAGCTTTTTTACCTTCCTTTCTCAATTCATCTACCGTTTCTTTTGCTGTTCCTGCTGCAGAACCCATTACTAAAACAGCTGTCTCCGCATCTTCCATTTTATATTCCTCGAAAAAGCTATAATACCTTCCAAATTTTTCACCAAATTCCTTTCCCACTTCTTCAATTACTGGTGGTGCGTTTTCAATTCCTTCTAATTGACTTCTTTTATGTTCAAAATAAAAATCCGTAAAATCTATGGGACCAACAGTTAATGGAGTTTCGGTATCCAGTAAAGGGTACACCGGTAAATACTCTCCTACAAACTCTTTAACTGCTTTATCCTCTTCAACTTTCATTGTTTCAAGAGAATGACTAATAATAAAACCATCAAAAGTCACCATAACAGGTGTTCTAACATCAGGATGTTCTGCTATTTTAAAAGCTTGAATAAAATTATCGTAAGCTTCCTGAGCATTTTCTGAATATATTTGAATCCACCCAGAATCTCTTGCTCCCATAGTATCACTGTGGTCACCGTGTATATTAATGGGAGCACTCAATGAACGATTTACTATAGCAGCTACAATTGGCAATCTAAGACCTGCTGCAATATATAGCATTTCCCACATTAAAGCTAATCCTTGAGAAGCAGTGGCTGTTGTGACTCTCCCTCCTGCAGCTGCAGCTCCAATGCATACACTCATTGCACTATGCTCGCTTTCAGGGCATACAAATTCTGAATCAATTACTCCATCTGCAACATATTGAGCAACGGTCTCAACAATAGAAGTGGAAGGCGTAATAGGGTAAGCAGCTACAACATCAGGATTAATTTGCCTTATTGCCTCTGCAATTGCTAAATTTCCATTTAAAGTAACAATTTTACTCATCTTTCACCTCCTTTAACTAAGGGTAAACTCTTCTTTGACCATCTCAATAGATTTCGGCTTTGAAGGACATTCTACTGCACATATTCCACATCCTTTGCAGTAATTATAATCAATGCCCACCATTTTACCATCTTTAACAATAATTGCAGAATCAGGACAATAAACCCAGCAAAAAAGGCAATGAATGCAATTCTCTTCTTTAAAAACAGGCTTTTCCCCGGAGCGCCATGTTCCTGTAAAATTGTTTAAAGAGTTTCCAGCATCAAGGTTTATTGTCCCAATAGGTAATTCTTTCCATGTTGCATTTTTTAATTCTTTAAGAGTTTTTGCTTTTTTCATTCTCCTTTCACCTCCTTATAAGCTCTGTCAATTGTTCTTAAATTCCCTTCCACTACTTCAGGTCTTAATTTTTTACTCAATGATTTCTCAATTCTCTCCTTAAATTTCTCCTTGGGTAAAAGAGAAGTAACTTTCACAAGAGCAGCTAATAAGGGCACATTTGGAATAGGACGTCCAAATTCTTCATTTGCGATTGTGTAGGCATCAAGAGTATAAATTTTTCTCGGGTGAAGAGCAAGTTTGTCTTTAATGAAACTCGGGTCAAAAGAAGTATTAATAATGATTATTGCATCATCACCTGTTCCAGCTTTAATATCCACTAAGCCTAAGAGAGTTGGGTCTGCAACTACAACAATATCAGGATTAGTAACCTGACTGTGCAATCTGATGGGTCTGTCACTTATTCGAGTAAATGCGAGAATCGGAGCTCCTCTCTTTTCCGCACCAAACTCTGGAAAAGCCTGAACATACTTTCCTTCAGGTCCCAGAATATCTCCAAGCGTAACTGCTGCTGTAACTATTCCCTGTCCTCCTCTCCCATGCCATCTTATTTCTAACATATCTTTCATAAAACATCACCTCCTTAATTTAAATTGAAAAATTTATTTTAATTTAAGTTCCCGTCTTCCCTCCAGTGCTCTCGCGATAGTTACCCGGTCCGCGAAATCTATATCTGCACCAACCGGTAATCCGACTGCAATTCGAGTTAATTTAATTCCAAAATCTTTTAATAAATCTATCAAATATGAAGCAGTCGCTTCTCCATCAACAGTTGGATTTGTCGCAATTATAATTTCTTTAAAATTTCCTTCTTTTACTCTTCTTATCAAATTATCTATCTTTAAATTTTCTGGTCCTATTCCCTTAAGAGGAGAAATTGCTCCAAGTAAGACATGATATTTTCCTCTGTATACCCCTGTCCTCTCAATGGCAGAAACATTATAAGGCTCTTCCACTATCATTAAAGTATGCGCATCCCTTGAATCATCTGAGCATATCAAACACGGGTCTGTATGTGTAATGTTATTACATACTGAGCAGTAAATGATTTTCTCTTTAACTTCTATTATTGCATTAGCTAATTTTTCCACCTCTTCTTTTGGAATCCGAAGCAAATAAAAAGCAATTCTCTGAGCAGTTTTTGCACCTATTGTAGGAATTTTCTTTAATTCTTCAATTAATTTTGCAATGGGTTTGGCATATTCATACATCTGTTAATCCCGGGATTTTTAATCCTAAAGCTCCTAATTTTTCAGACATTGCCTGGTCAACTTTTGCTCCAGCATCATTGAAAGCAGCTATTATTAAATCCTGAAGCATTTCAAGGTCTCCTGATTTAACTATTTCCGGCTCAATCTTGATTGAAATTAAGTTTTTTGTACCATCAAGCACTACTGTTACCATTCCTCCTCCGCTTGTACCTTCAATTCTCATCTCTGAGAGTTCCTTTTTAATTTGTTCCTGCATTTCCTGAGCTTTTTTAAGCATGTCTTTAAAATTAAATAAACCTTTCATCTCCTATCCTTTCTTTATTTTTTAATTGGCTCCACAGAGATAACCTCCGCTTTAAATAAATCTATGAAATATTTAATATTAGAATCTTCCAAAAGTGATTCATATTCTTCTTTTCCTTCAACATTCTTCTGGGTGGGAGCTTCCTCCATTTCCTCCCTTCTCTCAATCACCTCAATTTTTATTTCTTTATTTAAAATCTTATAAGCTATTTTTCTTAATGTTTCAATCTCTTTCTTTACTTTACTTATAAACAGAACTTTCTCCGAAGAAAATCCGATTAATAACTTATTATCTTTCAGTTCAAAAAAATTGTTTTGGGATACAATAGCTGCGAGGGAAGTTTTTTCCTGTTGTAATTCATTTAAAAACTTCTTATAAAATTCATTACTCTCAACAGAAATCTCTTTTTTTTCTTCAGGGAGAAAAGTTTCTTCTTCCGAAATTTTATCCTCTCTTTGCATGGACTCAATAATTTCTTTATCTTCTTCTCCTTCTGCTAAAGAAGAAATATCTTTTTTAAATTTCTCAAGCTCTTCGAGTATATCAGTGAGAGGAATAAGTTTTTTAAAATGAGTAAGTTTTAAAAGAACAATTTCTAAATAGATACGGGGATGGGAAGAATGTTTTAATCCCATTTCATGTTGCTGGAGAAGAGAAAGATATCGAAATATGTCATCCTCCCCAATTTTCTCAACCAATTTTCTCATATTTTCAATATCTTCTTCCCCTATTTCTAATAATTCTTCTGATTCAGGAGCAGTCTTTATTAAAAGCAAGTTTCTTAAAAATTCAATTAATTCTCTATAGAAATATCTTAAATCATATCCATGATTTATTATTTCATCAATTAAAGGAAAGATTTTTTTTGAATTTCCTTCAATTATTGCTTTAACAACCGAGATTAATATTTCTCTATCCATGAGACCTAAAACTTCCTTTACATCCTCGTCTTTAACCTCTTCACCCGAAAAGGCAACAACCTGGTCAAGCAAACTCTGTGCATCCCTTAAACTCCCTTCTGCCTTTTGAGCAATTAAATTAATACTAAAAGGAGAAATCTTTATTCCTTCTTCATTTGCAATAAATTTTAAATGATTAATTATTTCCTGATTGGATATTCTTCTGAATTCAAAATGTTGACATCTCGAAAGAATAGTGGCAGGAACTTTATGAAATTCTGTGGTAGCAAAAATAAAAACAGTATGAGGCGGTGGTTCTTCCAAGGTTTTCAAAAGTGCATTGAAGGCTTCATTTGTCAACATATGAACCTCATCAATTATAATTACTCTATATCTACTCTGAATCGGTCTGTATTGAATTCCCTCCCTCAGGCTTCTTACTTCATCAATACCCCTGTTGGAAGCACCATCTATTTCCAACACATCCACTGCCCTGTCCTCATTTATTGCCATACAAAATTGACATTTGTTGCAGGGACTGGGAGTAGGACCTGATTCACAATTCAAAGCTTTTGCTAAAATTCTCGCTACTGTTGTTTTGCCCACTCCTCTCATCCCAGAGAACAAATAGGCGTGTCCAATACGATTTAGAGTAATTGCATTTTTCAGAGTCTGAACTACTGCTTTTTGTCCAATTACTTGGTCGAAAGTAAGAGGTCTGTATTTTCTCGCAAAAACCAAATACGGCTTCATTTTCTGCTCAATGGCTTAGGAAAAACCGGGCACCTGCTGGAACCTACTTACCGCTGCTACCTTCCGGTCCTGACGGGGTTCATAGGCCCAACACCGCCCAGCTCCTAAGCCTCTTGCACTTTAGAAACAATATTAACATATTTCCTTACTAAAATAAAACTAATTTTTAACATAACGAATTTCTGTTCAAAATGTTGTAAATATAATTTTTAATTGAAGTTAACCAGGATTTTTTCAGGTTTTACACAAATTTTTCCACAAATTTTGTGAAAATTTAGAAATCAAAAAAATCCGCTACAGATTTTTTAGTAATTTTTTCAACTTGCTCTTTAAAAGAAAGAGATTCTTTTGACGATTCGTCCAGAAGAATTTTTTCGACTCTCGGCATCGGGAAAAATATCGTGGAAAGGCTGAAAGATTCCTTTTTGCGAAGCCAATCATTAAAAGAGTTTATATTTAATCCTCTAATTTGAATTCCTTCTATTTTGAGAGAAATAAGTTTTCCCCAGTAGACTTCTTTTGGATTCTGCAAATAAACCACAATGAAGGAACCTTTTTCAATACCCAACATAATTTAGAATTTATCCTCCCTTTAATAATAAAATAAAAAAGACTCTTTATGTCAATAAAAACCAAAAAATTGTTGAATTATATCAAATAAATTATAGCCTTTAATCGGTGCAGGCATAAATGAAAAAACAAAAATTATCAATATCAAAACACTAAGCAATTTTCTTTTAAAAGAAAGAGGAGTTTTTTCATCAATTATTCTCGGGTGTTTTAATCCCATTAAGAAAATAATAAATGCCCAGATAAACCATCCGACCCAGAAAAACACACCGAGCACTATAAAAAGAATAAAAAATACCCGTGCAATTATAAATGCTTTTTTTCCCAGAATTGAATAGGCAATATGCCCTCCATCAAGTTGTCCAACAGGAAACAAATTAAACGAGGTAACTAAAATTCCAATCCATCCTGCAAAAGCAACTGGATGTAAAATTATGCCTGATTCTAAAGGAATATTCTTAAATATTAATTTTGCAATTATCTGTAAAATAAGTGGGTCACCAAAAACTATAGTTTCTTTAGAAGGGATAGAAGGAGTGACCTTTGAAACAGAAAGTCCATATATGAGAGCAGGAAGTGAGAGGAAAAAACCTGATAAGGGACCTGCTATTCCTATATCAAATAGTGCTTTTTTTTCTGTAATCGGAGATTTTATCCTTATAAATGCTCCAAAAGTTCCGATTATTGTGGGTGCAGGAATGAAATATGGCAGAGTTGCTAAAATTTTATAATGCCTGCAGGTTAAATAGTGTCCTAATTCATGAGCTAACAAAATTCCCATAAGAGTAGCAGAATAAGCAATGGCTAAAAGAATAATATCAGGATTTTGAAAAACCTCTATTGATTGCTTAATTTCAATGTCACTACTTATTACTTCACTCAGAAGAAAATTCGCAGCTAAAATAATGCCCACAAAAAAAGTTGAAAAAACTGTGGCTAAGAATAATATGATATTAAGCCATGGCTTTTTCTTTTTAGCTTTAGTTGAAGGTATGGAAAAATATGCTCTTTCTTCTTTTTGTTCTTCTAATTTTTCTCGATTCAAAATTATTTTTCTATTTTATTTTAATTAAACTTTTGGTTCTTTATCAGGATGAAGTTTTTTAAATTTTTCTAAAAGTTCTTCTTTTGTTTCTTTATGTGCCTCATCCGGAACTATACAATCTACCGGGCATACTCCCTGACATTGGGGTTCATCGTAAAAACCAACGCATTCTGTGCATTTCTCAGGGTCAATAATAAAAATTTCTTCTCCTGCAGAAATAGCTTCATTAGGGCATTCAGGTTCGCATGCCCCACAATTAATGCATTCTTCTGTAATTTTTAAAGCCATATCAATCCTCCTTCTTTTGTTTTAAAAATTATTTTAACAAATTTTTTTAAATTTACAACTTAAAAGTTTAAAAGCTGTCGCAAAAAACTCTTTCCATTTTTCAAGCGGAAACCAAAATTTTCTCCAATAGTTTGAGCTAAATCTGAAAAGGTATCTCTTCTCCCTAAAAATTTATTCTTTACACAATTCTTCCCATAAACTAATAAAGGAACAAACTCTCTTGTGTGGTCAGTACCTGAAGTGGTGGGGTCGCATCCATGGTCTGCGGTGAAAATCAATAAATCTTTTTCTTTTAAACTGCATATAATTTCAGGAATGCGAGAATCAAAGTATTCAAGAGCCTTGGCGTATCCTTCAATATTATTTCTGTGTCCGTATAAGGTATCAAAATCATTTAAATTAGTTAAAATTAATCCCTTATTTTTTCCATTAATTGCCTCGATTGTCTTCTCAATTCCATCTTTATTATCTTTCGTAGGGACTATTTCTGTCAGTCCTTTTCTGGCAAAAATGTCACCAATTTTTCCTATCCCTATTACATCCATTCCTTTTTCTTTAATAAAATCAAGAATAGTAGGTTCAGGAGGAGGAATAGAAAAATCTTTTCTTCTTTTATTATCTCGAATGAAATCAGGATAATTTCCGGTAAATGGTCTCGCAATAACTCGACAGACATTATTCTCTCCGACTAGAATTTTTCTTGCCTCTTCACACATCCAGTATAACTCATCTACTGGAATTATTTCTTCATGGGCTGCAATCTGAAAAACGCTATCAGCTGAGGTGTAAACTATAGGATATCCAGTTTCCAAATGCCTTTTTCCCAACTTTTTTATAATCTCTGTCCCAGATGCAGGAAAATTTCCAAGGATTTCTCT
>CAZWBN010000045.1:0-12495 GCA_964632095.1 uncultured Clostridia bacterium
TTTAAATCTTTTAGATTTATCATTCCAGTGATAACCCTATTACAAATCCCAAAGAAGCTAAAAATAATAGTTTCGGGATAAGAGAATTTATTCTATTTTGTGCAAGTATTGGCTTAGTAAGCCTTAAAGAAGAAGGAATAAAGGTAGCCACAACAACGACTATCGGCTCATTCAGGATTTCAAATCCGAACAAAATTAAAAATATGACTGTAGTTATTAAAATCCCAAATGCAATTGTAAAATATAAGGTGACAATCCCTTGATATTTTTCAAGACCATTGACTACATAGTATCCGGAAATAAAAGCTGTAAGGAATAAAAGTATTCTATCCAGAACAGAAATTTTCTTCATGAAACTGACCCAATTGCAGTAATTAACATTGCAATTAACATATACAGAGATGCATATTTGAATAGACCAAAATTTATTTTCTCAGAAGGCTTTAAAATACTCATAATAGCAAGTCCAAACAATCCTGCTGAAAGTATAGCAAGAAGCCATAAGTATCCCCATGAAAGACCAAGAGCTGTAATTCCTATTCCAACTGAAATAGATGCACCTATACTTGAGAGAGCAATTACCATTCGTGTATTTTTAAATCCATATTTAGAAGGGAAGGTTGGAATATCTGCTTTTTTATAATCATTAAAATAAAGCATGTTGAAAGTCATAATATGGGTTGGAATCCACAGTAATATTGAAAGGGCAAACATAATTCCTATGGTGTCAATATAACCGATTCCCAAAGTTCGACCTGCAAGTATTGGCATAGCACCAGAAATACCTCCCCAAAAAATTGACCAGGAAGTTTTTCTTTTTAACCATATTGTATAAACAAACACATCAAAGAGAATACCTGCTAAAATCAGAATTCCATACAGTAAAGACAGAGAAAAAGCAAGAATTAACCCGATAATACACATTATTATGCCAATAAGAAAGGCTTCTTTTGCACTGATTTTACCGGAAGGAATAGGTCTGCGCATTGTTCTTAACATTTTTAAATCTATATCACGGTCAAACACCATATTTAAGACAGTACTGCCTCCTATTGTGAGAAGAAGGCTTAATATCAGACCAGAAAATTTACCAAAATTTATTACAGGGCATCGGGAACTGATAAAACCTGTTACACCAGTAAGTAGCAGTAAACCTGTTTGGAAAGGTTTGATCATAATCCAGTAAAATTTTAATTTTTTACTGATCATTTTCACTTTTTAATATTTCAATTCAATTTTTGTTATTCTTTTCACTTATCTTTCGAACACACCGAAACCCTACATTTATTGCATAATAATCAGGTCCGGCGCTATTTCGAGACCATACACGAAGATTATAATCATAGTTCGCCCAGCTCCCCCCTCGCATAAATCTATCACTCATATTAGGGTAATCATCTCTTGTCCATTGCCATACATTTCCTGCCATATCATACAATCCATAAGGACTTCGGGCATCTTCTGTCTGAAATCCTTTATATCTTCTCCCATTAAAAAAACCAACAGGAGTGGTAATCCCTCTCTCAAATCCAAAAAGTTTTCGAATTAATTTATTACTTTTCTTATAATTTGCTAAATGCTCATTAATTTCATTACCCCAGGGATAAGCTCTTGTATCAGGTCCCCTTGCAGCCTTTTCCCATTCAATTTCTGATGGTAAATCCCATCCATAAAATTCACAGTATGCTTTAGCTCCAAACCATGTCACCATTGTCACTGGATGATTCTCGAAGCCTTTGTCAACAGTGAATTTCTTTCCATCGAATTTTATCCGAACACCAGGTTCATCCAGAGGAACATGAATCCAGTAACCTGCTTTTATCTGGCGTTCATGTTTGTGTCCGTCAAATCTATCACCAGGATAATAACCTATAATCTTATTATTTTCTACTTTCACCATTCCTTTTTTAAATGCTTCATTAAGGTATCGAACATACTGTTCATTTGTAACATCTGTAAGCATTATTTCATAATCATAATCGATTTTGATTAAGCGATTCTGTTGACCGCTATAAAACTCTCCTGCAGGAATCAAAACCCATTCATTGTAATTAACTCCTGTATCAATATACGGAATCTCTGTATGGAAAGGGAAATTATTCTGTTTACACGCCTGGTATAGTATGAACACAATAAAAATCATTAGGATAAAAGATATTCTTTTCCTCATTGTTTCCCCTCCTCAAAGACTCCAGAAAGAACAGCAGTTTTATTTACATCAAGTTCTGGACTGACATATTCCTTTTTCCAGACACCTTCTTTCTTAAATAAATCAAACAAACGCCACAAGAGTAACATGGCAAGAATTATAAGAACACTTGCGAGTCCTATTTCCAGAAATAGCATTGACCCCTTAACAATAGGCTCCTCAAAATATTGTTTTACAAAGAGACGTTTTAAAGAGAATACAGTCGCTGATGCAAACGCAATATCTGAACCAATAATCAGAATCCAACCAAACCATTTTCGAATTTTACCTTTTAATCCAATAATATCTGCATAATACATTAAAATTATTGTTGCAATTATACCAGCAAGCACATGCCAGTGACCGGTTAATACAATTCTTTCCTCCCGAAAGGACCAGATACGAAAAATTTCATCCAGTTTTACTGCCATAAATACCCCAACTCCGCTTACAGTAAAATTCATGAATACCATCTGCCAAAGAGGACCAAATTTTATCGGGTCATGTATTAGTGCTTTGAAACTCTGCCAGAATCCAGTTTTATTTATACCTTGTTCAACTAATCTATCGTGAATTAGTTTTTTCCAGCCATAAATAACCAGCATAAGAGCAGCAAGCATAATAAAGCCAGAACCAACATAAATTATTGTATGAGCTATAGGACGATAAGGAACAATTATCCATACTCCTATAGTTATAACAATTATTCCTGAAATCATTAATGGCATCGCAATTTTATGAAAAATACCTTTAAAATCCAACCATCGTCCTACAACAAGTGTAATTGCCACTGCAATTAAAGTAAGCATAATATGGAGATGTCCAATAACAGCAAGTTCAAAAGGTGTTTTATAAGGAATCCGTATTAAATCTTCTGCTAAAAAGGTCTGATGACCTTTACCCCAATAAGCACCTGCAACAGCTCCAAACATTGCTGAGCCAAGAGCAGAAACTGTCATTGTAAAAAATGCAACTCTTTCCAAGTCCACTCCTTTCTTTGTATGTGCATATTCAGAGCTACTAATATGATACTCCTTTCTCCAAGGCCATAGAGCTTCTGCAAGAAGAATTCCAGAAAAGAATATAAGTGATAGCCCAAAAAGAAATAAACCATGAAATACCCATTTATAACCAAAATAAGCGAAACCAAGCCCGAAAATCATCGCACAGAGATAACCTATAGTAACGGTTGCATTTATAATACTCTGACGATGTTTCCTCATCTGAACAATAGAAGTTATGAAATAAACTTCAATTGCAATTACAGCCATTGCAATGGCATGATAAAGCATAATTATGCGTCCTTCCCGTTGAATCGGATTCAATTTCATTCCAAGAAGACGAACAGTAAAGTCCTTAATTCCCCATTCAGCCAGAGGACCGGATAAAGTTCCCCATATAGCTGTAACAAGAGAAATCATGGCAATTGCAACCAGTACAAGTCCCTTTGTTGACTTAAAAAGAAAATTGAAGCGCTCGATAAAAAATTTCATATTACCTTCTGTAAAAATACTTTTTAATTCCCCTTTTCATCTATTTCCACTCTATCTCCCTTTGCTTCTAATAAGTCCTTTAATGTTATATTTTTTAAAAAATCATCTATATAATTCTGCAATTCAGAAAGTTTTTTACTAATAGGACAAGTAGGCTGATTTGGACAGACATTTATTCCAAGAAGACAGCTATTCAAACTTACAGGGCCCTGAATAGTATCGATTACCATTGCTAAAGTTATTTTTGAAGGAGGTATACAAAGATAAAATCCGCCTTTTGGTCCCATTTCACTTTTCACAAATCCTGCATTACTGAGTTTCTGGAGCAATTTGCAAGTAAGGAAATATGTTACCCCCTCCTCTTCTGCAAGAGTTCTCGAAGATACAGCTCCTTTACCATAGCGTTCTGCAAGATTCACCATTAAACGGAGTGCATAATCCGTATTTTTTCTTATTATATCCATCTTATATAAGACTAATATAGTCCTATATAAGTGAATTGTCAAGAGGAAAATTTATATAATTTTTATATAATTGACTATTTTAAAAAGAATCAGTAATATATTATGGAAAAAGAGAAAAGATGAATGCTTTGGAGATAAAAGACCTATATAAATCATTTAAAGTCGGTTTTATACCTAAAAAAAAGGAAATTTTAAAAGGAATCTCCCTGTCTGTTAAAAAAGGAAATATTTATGGATATCTTGGTCCAAATGGGGCTGGAAAAACAACCACGATTAAGACTATTTTAGGATTAATTTTTCCTGATAAAGGAGAAATTAAAATTTTTGGGAGAAATCATCTTGATATAAAAGCAAAGAAAAAAATTGGATTTTTACCTGAAAATCCATATTTTTATGATTATCTAACCGCTTATGAATTCTTAAATTTCTATATGAAACTTTCAAATTCACACCATAAAAATAACGAAAAAAGAATCAATGAACTTTTGAACTTAGTTGGATTAAAATCTCACTCAAATTTACAATTACGGAAATTTTCAAGAGGGATGTTACAAAGAATTGGGATTGCTCAAGCTCTAATTTCTGACCCTGAACTTATAATTCTTGATGAACCTTTGAGTGGACTGGATCCAATAGGCAGGAAGGAAATACGAGATGTGATTCTTAAATTGAAAGAAGAAGGCAAAACAGTATTTTTCTCTTCCCATATTCTTCAAGATATAGAAATGATATGTGACCGGGTTGGAATAATAATAGATGGAAGAATAATAAGCCAGGGCGAACTCGAGGATTTAATCTCAGAAGAAATTCTCTATACAGAGATAACTGTTTCCGGGGTCCCTGAAATTGAATTAAAGAATTTCGGAGAAACAGTTGCATCTAAAGGAGAAAAAGTTTTATTGAAAATTTACAGAAAAGAAAAAATAGAAGAAATAGTTTCTTTTATAATTTCAAAAAAAGGAAAAATTCATTCTCTTATACCCAGAACATATACTTTAGAAGATATTTTCTTGGGAGCAGTACAAAGAAAATGAAAATTTTAACAATAGCATTAAATACTTTTAAAGAAGCAATAAGAGATAGAATTCTGTATTTAATTCTTTTTGTATCCATTTTCTTTATAGTTTTTTCTCGTGTTTTGAGTATGATGACTGTAGGAGATGAATTAAAAGTTATAAAAGATGTAGGGCTGGCTTCCATTTCTATTTTTGGCGTATTCATGGCAATCATTATTGGAACAAATCTCGTTTATAAAGAAATAGATAAAAGAACAATCTATACACTGCTTTCCAAACCAATTCACAGATATGAATTTCTATTAGGTAAATTTTTAGGTCTTAATATTACTCTTCTGGTAATGGTAGTTATAATGAGTGTTGTATTTTTTGGGTTAATGTTTCTTTATGGCTCTAAATTTGAGTCAAAATTTTTAATTGCAATCTTATTGATTTTCATGGAATTAGCAGTTATTACTGCAATATCAATCCTTTTTTCTTCTTTCACAACACCGATTCTAAGTTCTGTCTTCACATTCTTCCTTTATTTAATAGGACATTTCAGTCAGAATTTCAAATTTTTTATTGCAAAAACCAAAGCACCGATTGGAAAACTTTTAATTAGAGTTTTATATTATATATTACCTAATTTAGAGAAATTTAATATAAAAACAGAAGTGGTGCACAACTTACCTCTGAGCTCGAATTTCATTTTATATTCTCTATTATACGGGATTTTTTATGTTTTGGCTGTACTTTTCCTTTCTGCATTGATTTTTCATAAAAGGGATTTTATATGAAGAAATTAAGAATTTACAGAGTTCGTTTCGCATTACTTACAATTCTTTTTCTTATACTTGCAATAACTGTTCAAACAAAAATAGAAACAATAAGGAGATTTAAAGTTCCAGGCTCATCCATAATATATTTACCATCAGGAAAATATTTAAAATTTATTACTTTCGGTTTTGATTCATTGTTAGCAGATATAATATATATATGGGCTATACAATATTATTCTAATTATGCCATTAAAAATAGATTTGATTATCTTGAACATATATTTTCAATTATCTCAGAGTTAGACCCTCATTACTTAGATCCTTACAGAATAGGAGCATTAATTGCCTGGTATGAAGGGAAAAGAATAGATTTAGCTTTAAAAGTTTTAGACCTCGGGATAAAGAAAAATCCGAACAATTGGATATTGCCTTTTGAAGCAGCTCACTATGCACAAATGTATAAAAAGGACTATAAATTAGCGCAGTATTATTATGATATTACAAGAAAAATTAAGGGAGCTCCACCAATTGCTCGTCGGCTTTATGCAGCTGCTGCTTTTAAAGCAATGGATTTAGAGACCGCATATAAAAATTGGCTTGAAATTTATCAAACAGCTGAAGATGAAAGAGTGAAAAAAATAGCTTATAATCATTTATATCGAACAAAAACCACCATTGACAAAATAAAACTAAAAAAGGCGATAGAGAAATACAAAAAAAAGTATCGTAGATTGCCCATGAATTTAAATCAATTGGTTAGAGCAGGAATTTTGAAAGAAATTCCAAAGGATTTAGATGGAAATGATTATATTTATAATCCTCATACAGGTGAGGTGAAATCACCTTATACCCCTTGGAAAAGAGAATAACATGGAAAATTATAAATTCAAAAGTTTAAATAGCAAAAGTTATAAAAAATTTGGTTTTTGAATTTTGTAATTTGGATTTGTAAAAATGATTATATTAGTTATTGTTCTATTTGGCTTGGCATGGGGAAGTTTCCTGAATGTTGTGATTTACCGGCTTCCAAGAAGATTGAATATCATAAAACCTGGCTCATTTTGTCCCTCATGCAAACATAAAATTCCATTCTATTACAATATTCCTTTACTCAGTTTTATTATTCTAAAAGGAAAATGCAAATACTGTGGGCAAAAAATTCCACTTACCTACCCTCTTGTTGAATTATTAACTCCCCTTACCTTAATTTTATTATATTTTAAATTTTCCCTTTCACTTTTCTTCTTTTTTTCTTCAATTTTCACAAGTGCATTGATATTATTAGCCTTTATTGACTATTATCATCAAATATTGCCTAATGAAATTACTTTACCGGGTGCACTTTTGTTTTTAACTTATTCTTTTTTTAATCCCTATACAAATTTCGGAAATTCCCTTTTGGGAATACTTCTTGGCGGAGGTGTCTTACTCTTAATTTACTGGCTTTATTTTAAAATAAAAAAAATCGAAGGATTGGGTCTTGGAGATGTAAAAATGATGATAATGGTTGGCTCATTCCTCGGATGGCTGAAGACTCTTTTTACATTGCTTTTAGGTTCATTTGTAGCAGCTCTTGTAGGTATATTTCTGGTTATTTTCAAGGAAAAAGATTTAAAATATTCTCTCCCGTTCGGAACTTTTCTATCTCCCTCTGCTTTTATTGCTTTAATATGGGGAAGTAAAATTATTAATGCATATTTAAGTCTATTCAGGAAGCCTTGAAACATGGAAATAACCAATAATTTTTTGTATATTGCTAAACATCTTACTGAACAGCCATCTCAGGGACAAACTCCTGTTTCAAACCTTATATTTTTATTTTTAGGGCTAACATTCATAATATTTCTTTTATTTATAATTCTCTGGGCAATTAAAAAAATTTTAACAACAAAAAAAGAAATTTCAGCAAAATACAGTTTTTTAACAAGAGATGACCAGACTTTTATGCTAACCTCGATTCAACATTTAGTAAACAGACTAAAAGAAAAAGAAAAAGAACTTGAAGAACTCCATAGAAAAGAAAAAATGAGAGCGGATGAAGCTGAAAGACTCAATAGTTACATAGTCGAAAATTTAAGCGATGGATTAATATTATGGTCTCCTTACGGAAAACTTCTTACTCTTAATCCCTCTGCTGAGAAAATATTCAAGGTCACTCGTCTAATTGCTATAAACCAGACTTATTTTCAAATGTTTGAAGGAAATAACTCTTTGATATCTCTTTTTAATTCAGCTCTCCAGAATAAGGAGAAAATAGGACCAGAAGAATTGGAATTTAAATTTAAAGATGGGAAAAAAATAATTTTTGAGATGAACATTTCTCCTCTTTTTGATAAAAACAATAAATTTATTGGTCTTCTTTCTATATTTAAAGATATAACAGAAGAAAAAAGACTGCGAGAAATTGCTCGAGTAAAGGAAGAATTGGCTTTAATTGGAGAAATTTCAGCAGGAATTACGCATGAATTCAGAAATTCTCTTGGAGTAATACACGGACATTCTCGCTTACTCGAAAAAGAAATTAAAGAAAACACCTCTATTCAGAAAATCAGAAAGGAAACAGACTTCCTTCTGGAAATGGTAGACAAATTTCTTTCTTTCGCAAAGCCCATTGATTTAAAAAAAGAAAAAATAAACCTTGATGAAATAATTGAAGAAACTTTTAAAGAATTCAAGGAAGAAACCGGAGCCTCAATTGAAATAATTAAAAAGGGAATTTCTCTTGACATTGAAGGAGATAGGAATCTTTTAAAAACTGTTTTTCTGAATTTATTCAGAAATTCAGTTGAAGCAGGTGCATCTGAAATTTTAATTGAAACTTCTAAAAAAATGGAACAGAGAGAAGTTGAAATAAAAATTAAGGACAATGGAACAGGTTTTTCCTCTGAATTCAAAGAGAAGATATTTTTACCATTTTTTACAACTAAGGAAAGAGGAACAGGTATGGGTCTTGCTTTTGTGAAAAAGATAATCGCTTCTCATCAAGGAAGAATAATTGCATCCTCGGTTGAAGGAAAAGGCTCAACTTTCGAAATCTTTTTACCAGGTTATTAGAAAGGATTTCTTATAATTTTAAAAATTTCTCTCCAGGATCTCACTTTTACAAGAGTTCCAACAGGCTGTTCAAGCCTTTGAATTGTTGAATCATATTCCTGAATATAAACTTCTCTTTTTCTTGCTCCTCCTGGAGTTCTTATCCTTTCTCCCAATGTTACTGCAGAGCGTGTTTTCGATGCAAGAGCTAAACTTTCTACAGCTCCTGATGCACTCGTAAATGCTGTGCCACCGATAGTGCTTCCTGCAACAGATTGAACAAATCTTGCATATAATTTTCCAATTCCGGGAAGGTTTTCACATGGGTCAACACTTTCAATGCTTCCTGCAAGAGTATTAAAATAGACAATATAATTAGCTACTTGAGGGTCGGACCAAACCTTTTCACCTGGGCTTAAATCACCAACATCTTTTGATTCTGGAAGATTTAGAATATCTGGGTCTCCTATAAACCATTCGACCCTATCGCTCTGCTGACTTGCATTGTTATCTAATAATGCAATAAAAGAATAAGTGGCATCTGATGGAGCTCTATCATCCCCTCCTGTTCCAAAATAGATGCGAGGGGTTGTGCTTTGTGAATAAGGGTTTATCCATGCAGTCGGCTTACTAATTATTGGATAATTATTAGAATCCTCATAAATTATTTCTTCTTCCCAGCTATTGGAATTTTTCCATGGGATACTAACATCAATCTTCCATACTCTTCCATCCAAATCAGCAACATAAACTCTATCTGCGTATCCATCATTATTAATATCAATTATTGAAGGTGAACCCGGAATAGCATTTGGAATATTCCAGTCAAAACCATGAACCTGCTCTGTATTTACCTCTCCTGCATTAAATATCCAAAAGCTCTCTCCTGTTTCAATTTCAATAGCATAAAATCTGTTTCCTACTTTTCTATTCGGGTCATTATCGTATCCAGAACCGACAAATGCTACCCAAGTGTCTTGACCGCTCTTTACTACTTTTCCAATTGCAGGAACTGACCAGGTTTCGCCGAGCCTTTCGTGAGTGAATTCCCATAAAGGTTGTGGATTGTCAGGGTCAGTTATATCCAGAGCAAAATAGTAATTTAATCCTCCTCCGATTGTGCTTCCTTTTCCAGGTCCTTGTCCACATATAAGAACTGTTTTCCACTCTCCATTTATATACACATCAGCCACAGCAGGTGTTCCATCAACATAAACATCTCTATTGAAATATCTTTCACCTGTTATTTGGTCTACCGCCCACATATTTTTCAATTTAGGAAGGAGATTATAAGGGATAAATGCCCATAATTCCTCACCTGTTCTAACATCAAAGCAATGAAGCATTCCATCATTTGCCCCTACAATAACCACTTTTGTCCGATTTGCCCAAGTTTGTCTGAATTCTTCGTATCCATCGCCCATTAAATCAGCATTTTCACTTGGAGGTCCAACAACTATCGGATTTGAATGGTTTATATCTCCAAGCTTCCAGCTTCTTCCTTGACCCCTTATGAAATTAATTAAACCTTCATTATCATTATTTACATCCTGCAAAATTGGTCCTAAAATATTTACATTATCCGTTGTAAAATCAATTCTTGTAAGAACGGAGTCTTGAAGAACTGCTGTGTAAATAGTTCTATCCTCATAGGAACGGGAAGCCAAAAGTTCTCCTGCATCCCATAAAATAGTAACATTCTCAGCAACTATCTCTCTTCCAGTAGAAGATGTCAAATCAGACCTGCTCACTGTTCTTAGAGCAGTATTAGTAGTATTTTCTGCAGACATATTAGTTACATCATACGCTCTTAAATGCCCCTGCCATCCAGGGAAAATAAATGAACCAGCAATAATAAGTTTTTTTGTTTCTCCTTCTATTTCTACAGTAGTAGGAACAACAGAAGTGCGCGAATACTCTCTCCTATCTACATAAGTATATTTAATCTGAATTCTGTCTATTTTAGGAGTATCATTTGAAGTTTCATGATATTCAGACTGAGGATCTGGATAATCATCTTCTGCCTCCATAACAACTTTCCATCTCAAATCAGTTCCAAAGGTTGTGAATGTATGTTCAGGTAAATCAGTATAATTGCGAATTTCATTTCCTTCAAATTCAGCATAGAATTCCCAATTTCTGCCTCCATTGTTAGAAACATAAAATGTAACCCGCAAACCTGAAGAATCGCCTATGACTGTTTGGTCTAACGCAGTGAATTGAACACTTGTTATAGAATATCTATTTGGGTCTAAGTTTCCACCAGTAATATCTGTGGAAATTCCGGTTCCCTGTAAATTATATCTATCACTTAGTATGTTTTCAAAATAATAGTAAAATTCAGAATGGTTTCCGTCTGCCATCATGAAGTCCAAATCGCCATCTCCATCATAATCTAAAGGAAGACCAAAATCCAGATCCCATGCTCCACACCCTCCATTTGCTATTATTCCTGGCCCATTATATATCAATGTAGAGTTAAACTCTCCATTTCCATTGTTTTTAAAATAAAAAATCTTCCCTCCCATTTGTGTTCCAGAATAGTATTCTACCCAATGCCCACTACACCACTGCCAACTTTTTGAGCCATAATAGTATTGAGGAGGATAAACTTCCTGGGGATTCCAGTTATCTGTACCCAACACAAAATCTAAATCTCCATCATCGTCATAGTCTCCTACTGCTATTGCAGTAGCTGCTCCATCGTATAAATTATCATTGAGGTCATAAGGGGCACTAAGATCTCCTAATTCTTCATGTAAAGTAAAATTTCCTGTGCCATCATTTTTATAAAATTTAAGCCTTCTCCAGTTAATTGCTCCAGCAATAATATCCACATCTCCGTCATTATCAAAATCACCCAATCCAATGGCTGGGACTCCCCTTTCATCCCATCTATGTGACGACTCACCATTTTTGGTATCTATTAACACAGTTGGTGAAAATTTAGTAGTATCAGAAAGAGGTTTATTTCCATCATTTCGAAGAAGAATTATTTCTCCAAATCCATTGCCATATAAAATATCAATGTCTCCATCTTCATCAAAATCTATTGTAATTGCATTATTAGAAACCCATCCAAGCTCTAAATAACTTCTCAATCTTTGTGTATAATCATGCCTATAAAATTGAGGAATTCCCTGGAGTAAATAACCTAAATGTTCATAAAAAGAAACTTCATCCACAGGACCCGGGCGTTCACCCGCATCCCTTGTTGAACGGACATACATAAAATCTGGATCACCATCACCATCAAAATCTCCTGCTACTAAAGAAATTAAACGAGTTAAACTATATTCATTTCTAATATAAGGATGTTTTTCTACAAAAGTTCCATTCCCTAAGTTTTTAATGAAAACAATTCTCCTGCTTTCAATATCGCTACTTCCTATCATATCTTCTAATCCATCAAAATCGAAATCCCCATATGCTACCACATTTATCCATGTTGGGAAATTTGCAGAACCTGGGAAACGTTGTAATATTCCTGCATAACTCAAAGTAATATAGCCATCACCCCAATGAGCCACAGAGGAATTT
>CAZWBN010000046.1:0-12477 GCA_964632095.1 uncultured Clostridia bacterium
TCATTCTATTATTTTGTAAATTAACAGAAAAAAATTATATTTTCAATAATTAAAAATGGCTAAATAGGAGTATTTTTACTAAAAGTAAAAATTTAAAAAAACTTTTGCAAAATCTATGAAATCCCGTGTTGAAGGTTTTCTTGTTGTCAGATTTTAATGCTATATTTCAAGTGTGACCCCAAGTGCTTTAAAAGATTTCTCTAAAGTTTTAAAGAGTCACTTCAAAGGAGGTGGCTCCATTAATTTAATCACATTGTTTACAAATTTCCAAGCCTCATATCTTGTCTGAGGAATTCTTGGATATGCCTTCCTTCTTGACCATGGTTTATTATCTTTATAACTAGAGTGGGTAATATGTCTTAACCGGAATGAACCTTGGGATTTGACAAATATTTATTTCTCTCCTATAAATAAAGTATGATTCGAAAAGCTACAGTAAGTGGACAATTTTATCCGGGGAATAAAGAAAGTTTAAAAAAAATGATTTCTCAAATGATTGTTCCAGAAAAAGCTAAAAAGAAAGCAATAGCTTCTGTCTCTCCGCATGCAGGATATATCTATTCGGGAAGTGTTGCAGGCGAAGTATTCTCTTCAATAGAACTTCCAAAAAATTTCGTAATTTTAGGTCCTAATCATACAGGTATAGGTCATCCCCTTGCTCTATTTAAGGAAGGTGAATGGGAAACTCCCTTAGGGAATGTTTTAATAAATAAGGAATTGGCAGAATTAATTTTAGAAAGTTGCTCTCTTATGAGGGAAGATGTTTCTGCTCACAACTATGAACACTCCATTGAAGTTCAACTCCCTTTCCTTCAATACTTTGTTTCATCTTTCAAATTTGTTCCAATTTGCGTCTCCTATTTAGGCTACTCTCAACTGGAAAAGACAGGAATTGAACTGGCGCAGGCAATAAAAAAATTTGGAGAGAATGTCCTTTTAATTGCAAGCACAGATTTCAGTCATTATGTCAGTCAAAAAATAGCAGAGGAAAAGGATGGTATGGCTATTAAAAAAATTCTCGAACTAAACCCTAAGGGATTGTACGAAATTGTAGCAAAAGAAAGAATCAGTATGTGTGGGGTTGCCCCTACAACAATTGCTTTGAAAGCTGCAATAGAGCTTGGTGCAGAGAAAGCAGAATTGATAAAATATGCAACTTCCGGAGATATCTCAGGTGATTACAGTCAGGTCGTGGGTTATGGGGGAATAATAATTTTCTAATTAGTGAATCGTTTTCCTGTAAATAGTCGTCTTTTTAAAGGCTTCCACAATATCCGGAGGAAAAAGATTCCCTGAATACTCTTCTATTATCTTCCTTGCCTCTTCTTCAGCACATGAAGTGCCGTCTGGTTTCTTTTCAATTAGATTAAAATATCTCTCAGAAAGAGCTATTATAGAAGCGCCAAGAGGAATTTCATCAAAATCAACGGATAATGATTCAGGTTGAAACGCATAATATTTATGATATGCTGAAATTATTGGCATTACTTCTTTTAGAACTTCATTTAAAGCATAAATTACAACCGCTTCTTTTTCATTATAAAATTTTCCACTTTTCCTTTCTCTTTCGATCAATTTCACAGTATTTTTGAAAAGTTCCATTTTATCCTTACTTTTTCCAAATTCAAATAAAAAGCCAGCTATCCTAATATTTTCTATTTCATATCTCTTTAATAGAAGATTAGCGGCTATTTCAGCAGAAAGGTTTGCTATTTTAAAAGAAAGTTCCTCGTTCAGACGCTCAAGCGAAGTTAGATATTTTGACAATATTTCAAAAATAATTAATGAAGCCTCTTTTAATTCTTTTATTTTCTTTTCTTTTTCATCATAAAGAATTCCCATTATCACGCCAGTTAAAATTAAAAAGCTTGCCCATGTTGTTAAATTTATAGCGAAATCAAAAAGGGATTCTTCTTCTCTTATGTATGGGGAAGGGAAAAATATTACGAACAGTATAACAGCTAAGACTGAAAATATACTCGTAAGAATTGCCATCCTTTTACCTGAATAATAGCCGGCTAATAATACAGGAAGGTATAAGACATTTAAAAAAACTAATCTGTATTTATAGAGAACAAAATAATTTATTGTAATTAAACTAATTAAGATTATAATAACGAGGAACTTATCCAAATGCTTTAGAAAAAAATTTCTGAAGGTATTCATTGCTTTTAATTTATCTTAGAGATTAAACAATGTCAAGGGATTGATAAAAAAAATCTACATTTTCCATTTCTTTTTTTATGATTTGACCTTGTGTAAATAATTTTGGTATATATGAAAATAAGAAAAAATGAGAATTACAATTATTGGCTCAAATGGACAATTAGGGAGAGATTTGGTTAGAGTATTCAAAGGATATGATTTAAAACCATTAACTCACGAAGATGTAGAAATAACTGATTTTCCTCAATTAAAAAATGTCATCGAAGAATACATCCCTGATGTAATCATCAATACTGCTGCGTTCCATAATGTCCCGGAGTGTGAAAAAAAACCTGAAAAAGCTTTTCTCGTAAATAGTATCGGAGTAAAAAACTTAGCGGACCTCTGCCGGATTAATAATATAATCTTAATTCACATCAGTACTGATTATATTTTTGACGGAAAAAAAAATTCTCCTTATCACGAAGAAGACATCCCCAATCCCTTGAATGTTTATGGAATATCAAAATTAGCAGGTGAATTTCTTGCTAAAAGGGTAGAAAAACACTATATTATAAGAGTTGCGAGCTTATTTGGAGTGAGTGGTTGCAGGGCTAAGGGAGGAGGAAATTTTGTTAAAACAATGATAAATTTTGCAAAAACAAAAAAAGCAGTTCAAGTCACTTCTAATATCGTATGCAGTCCAACCTATACTTTGGATGCTGCTATAAGAATAAAAGAAATTCTTGAAAAAAAACTTCCTTATGGGATCTACCATGTTACGAATAGCGGCTCTTGTAGCTGGTATGAATTCGCAGTCGAAATATTCAATCGAATTGGAGTAAATATTAAAGTCGAAAAAAGAATTGAGAGTGAAGAAATAGCTGGAGTAAAAAGACCCCTTTACTCAGCTCTAACGAGCATAAAAATAAAACCCTTAAGGCATTGGAAAGAAGCTTTAAAATCATATTTAGAGGAAGAGAAAATTTTAAAGGAGGTTAACCTTGATTAAAGATGTAGCAAAAATTGATTTGGTGGCTCATGTTGATGACAGAGGATATTTAATTGAAATTATAAGAGCCACTGACCCTTATTTTACTAAATTTGGACAGGTCTATCTTGTAGGCAATTTTGCAAAAGGCACAATTCGAGCTTTTCATAAACATAAAGTCTTATGGGATTGGTTTTTCATTTCTCATGGCTCTGCTAAATTTGTATTAGTAGATGACAGGGAGGACAGTCCTACATATAAAGAAATGAATACCTTTGTTGTATGTTCACGAAATCCAAGCTTAATAGTTGTCCCCCCTGGAGTCTATCATGGCTGGATGTCATTAGAGGATGATACTCAAATGATAAGCACTGCGAGTGAAGTTTACAATAGAGAAAATCCGGATGAGGTCAGAATTCCTCCTGACTCCTTTGGAGATGTCTGGACAGTAAAAGGAAGATAAAAATTAATTGAAAAGAGGAGAAAAACATGAAAGTATTATTAATTGGAGGAGCAGGTTATGTAGGCTCTGTATTAACAGAGGAATTATTAGAAAGGGGATATAGCGTAAAAATATTTGATAGGTTTTATTATGGTGATAAAGGAATTGAAAAGTTTAAAGATAGAGTAGAAATAATAGCAGGAGATATGAGAGATATGAAACCGGAAATACTGGAAGAAGTTGGAGCGGTCGTAAATATAGGAGGGCTTTCCAATGACCCTACTGCAGAATATAACCCGAAAGCAAATTATGAGATGAACACACTGGCTACAAGACTTTCTGCAGAATTATGCAAAAAAGCAGGTATCAAGAGATATGTTTTCGCCTCTTCATGCTCAATTTATGATATTGGAGTAAAAGATGAGGAGAAAGATGTAATATTTGATGAGACAGCAAAAGTATCCCCAAAAGCAACATATTCCTCTTCAAAATATGAAGCTGAAAAAATACTTCTTTCATTAAAAGATAAAGATTTCTCTCCAGTAATTTTACGAAAAGGAACTATATATGGTTTCTCATATAGAATGAGATATGACCTTGTTGTGAACACATTTGTTAAAGATGCTTTGACAAAGGGATATATAACTCCCTTTTATGGAGGAGAGATGTGGAGACCCTTGATTGACATTCGGGATGTTGCAAAAGCTTATATTTTATGTATCGAAGCAGAGGATGAGAAGGTCAGTGGAGAAATTTTCAATTTAGTATATCGAAATTTTAGAATATCAGAGCTTGCCTTGAGAGTAAGAAGTGCTTTAAAATCCATAGGAATAGAAATTGACATAAGACCAGATTACAGATACAGAGGAGTAAGAAGCTACAGAGTTTCTGGTGAAAAAATAAAAAATCGTTTAGGATTTACTCCAACCATATCAGTGGAAGAATCTGTAGTGGACATGGTGGAGAAAATCAAAAAATATAATTGTATGAATTTTGAAAATCCAATCTATTATAATATCAGGTGGATGAAAACTCTTGAGGAAGCTGATGAAATAATAAAAATTACCGGAAAAATCTTTTGACCTCACAGTTAATGAAAATTTTACTCTGCGAGGCTCCGGCTAAAATTTCAATTAAAGAAGTAGAAATTCCCGGGATTAAAGAAAATGAAGTTTTGGTAAAAGTAAAATACTGTGGAATTTGTATATATGATTTGAAAAGGTATCTTGGTTTAAAGAATATAAATTTTCCGCTCATCCTCGGTCATGAGCCAGTAGGAGTTATTGAAGATTTTGGTAAAAATGTAAAAAATTTTTCTCAAGGTGAAAAAGTTGTAATAGATGTTAAAATAAAATGCGGAAAATGCGAAAACTGCTTAAAAGGGCTTGAAAGTAGATGTACTAAATCAGAGGCTTCAAATGGATTTTCTCAGTATCTTGCACTTCCTCAGGAAAATATATATAAACTATCCCCACAAATGGATTTAATAACAGCTACTCTTGCTGAACCAATAGCATGTTTAAATCATGGTTTTGAAAAAATAAAAAATTATGGTGAAAATACTTTTCTTATAATCGGGGATGGCATAATGGGAGTTTTAGCAAGTTTTTTGGCGAAGAGAATAAAAAATGGTTCGGTTACTTTACTGGGGCATCATGTCAATAGACTTCAAGTCGCAGAAAAAATTGGCTTAAAAAATTTATTTGATTCCAAAAAAAATATTCCTCGTATCGGAAAATTCGATACTATAATTTTCACTGTAGAGGAAAGAAGAATTTTGGAGGATATTACAAATTTCCTCAAACCAGGGGGTAATATCCTTTTTATTGGTGAATTAGAGGATGGAATGTACAAATTTAATTTTAATAAAATCTATACAAATGAATATAATTTCTATGGAAGCAAAGGTTACTCAAGAGAAAATTTCAAATCAGCAGTAAAAACAATCGAAAAATTTTGGAAATTTTTGAAAAATCTTATAACAAAGATTTATTCCATTAATGAACTTGAAACTGCTTTCGAAGATTTGAAAAATAGGAAAATACTGAAAGGGGTTCTAAATCTGGAAAATGCACGAGGAGAAAAATAATAAAATTGAACTTTCTATAGTCATTTTAAATTACAACGGGAAAAACTATCTTTTTAAATGTTTAAGGTCTATCTATCAATTTCCTCCAAAAGTAAATTTTGAGATTATTGTGGTGGACAATAATTCAAATGACGGAAGTCAAGAAATGGTAAGAAAAAATTTTACTGATGTTAAACTAATATGTAATAAAGAAAATCTTGGTTTCACACGGGCTAATAATATAGGAATTAAATCGAGCAGGGGGGGATTTATTCTGCTCTTAAACAATGATACTCGAGTTTTGACAGAATCCATAGATATTCTTTTAAATAAAATTAAAACACATTCAAATATAGGTGTAGTAGCTCCTGCTCTTTTAAATGAAGATTTTTCCTATCAGCTTTCTTATGGCTTACACCCGAATTTCAAGAATGAATTTTTTCAGAAATTTTTTATGAAAATACATTTTAAATCAATATTGAAAAAAAAGGGAGATAACTGGGAGAAAGAAGTCGATTGGGTCAGTGGAGCATGTTTATTAACTACAAAAGAAATTCTGAAGTCTGTAAATTATTTTGATGAAAACTTTTTTTTGTATTTCGATGATTCTGACTTATGTACTCGAATAAGAAATTCGGGAAAAAAAATTATTTATTTCCCAAAGGCTAAAATCATTCATTATCTGGGGAAAAGCAAGGAAGTCGTTCCATTAACACACCTTCTGGAATACAGAAAAAGTCAATTGTATTTTTATAAAAAACATAATCCAAAAATAGAATTTATTTTATTAAAGTCATACTTGTATATTAAATTCTTTATACTTATTATTCTTAGCAAAATTCTAAAGAAAAAATTAAAATATAATTGTGAAGTTTATTCAAAAATACTTAAATTGATTAGAGAATGGGAGAAATAAATCTATCTGAAATAAAGAAAATTCTTATTATGAAGCTATGCTGTATTGGTGATATTATGTTTACCACACCCTTGATTAGAACAATCAAAAAGGGCTTTCCAAATGCAAAAATTACTTATATGGTTGGTAATTGGGCGAAAGAAATTATAGAGACAAATCCCCATATAGATAATGTTTTTATTTTTAATACTCCTTTTGAAAGAAAAAGTATATTCAAAAAGTTCAAAGATCTGGTTAAGTATATTATTCTCCTTAGAAAAGAAAAATTTGATTTAGCTATTAACTGTCACAGGTCTTTTTCAAGCAATCTTTTTCTTTTATTGATTGGATGTAAATATAGAGTTGGTTTTAAGTGGAAGAATAAGGGTTTTCTTTTATCAAAAAGGATAATTTTTGATTACAGGAAACACGAGGTAGAAAGGTATTTGGATATTGCAAGAGGCATTGGTTTAAATCCAGATAATAATGACCTCGAAATAAATTTACTTGAAAAAGAAAGAAATTTAGCTGAAAAATTGATGAAAAGGTTTAATCCAGAAGGAAGAAAAATGGTCTCAGTTTTCCCCGGAGGAGGAATAAATCCAAAAACAACGATGTTAAGTAAAAGATGGTCTGCTGAAAATTATGCAGTATTATGTGATTGGATTATAGAAAAGTATAAAGCAATCATTTTATTTCTCGGCGGGAAAAGTGACCAGGAAATCGTTAAGAAAATAATCTCTCTTATGAAAAATGACTCAATAAACCTCTGTGGAAGATTAACATATAGAGAATCAGCTGCAATTATTGAAAAAACAAATCTTTTTATTGGAGGAGATTCAGGTCTGCTTTATATAGCCTCAGCAGTTGGGACCCCTACTATTTCTCTTTTTGGACCTTCTAATCCTGAACTGGTTGCACCTACAGGCAAAAAACATATATACATATGGGGAAAGACAGATTGTAGTCCCTGTTATGTGCCTGAGACTGTGCATAAAAGAGAATTCCTCAAATGTGATGACTTTAAATGTATGCGCTCAATTTCAATTGATAAAGTAAAGCAGGTAGTTGATTCTCAATGGAAAAAGTGGATTCAGGATTAGCTTCTTTTAAAAAAAATTAAACTTTTTTATAATAAGAATGAAATGCCAGCTAATTTACCTCCAGAATATTTTGAGACAGAAAAAAAATTAAGAACTGCAAAAACCATACCTGAAAAAATAGAAATCCTTGAAAAATTACTTTCCATTGTCCCAAAACATAAAGGAACAGAAAAATTACAGGCGGTTCTTAAACGAAAAATCTCTAAATTAAGAGATCAACAACAGAGAAAAAGTGCAACAGCAAGAAGAGGTCCTGTTTTTTACATTGAAAGATCTGGTGCAGCTCAGCTAATTTTAATCGGTCCCCCTAACTCTGGGAAATCGCAAATTTTAAACTCTCTGACTAATGCTTATTCAGAAGTAGCAGATTATCCATATTCGACAAAGAAGCCAGTTCCTGGAATGATGCCTTTTAAAGATATTAAAATACAGTTAATTGATACTCCACCTATTGGAGAGGAATATATTGAACCCTGGCTTCCTGAACTCATTAAAGTTGCAGATGCAGTACTTTTAGTTGTGGATTTAAATGATGATGACCTCTTATCTCAGATTGATACAGTACTCCAGAAATTGAAAGAAAAGAAAATAGAACTTATTGGTTCTATAAAAGAGGACACTGGGACAAATTTTTTCTTAAAGAAAACCTTGATTATTGGAAATAAATTTGACCAGCAACGGGCAAAAGAAAATTTCAAAATTTTAAAAGAGTTATTTGAAAAAGATTTTTTAATATTTCCTTATTCTGCTAAAGAAAAAACAAATTTAGAAGAATTGAAGGGAAAAATTTATAATTTTTTGGAGCTAATTCGGGTTTATAGTAAAGTCCCTGGCAAAAAACCTGATTTAAATGAACCTTTTGTGTTTAAAAAAGGTTCAACGATTATGGATATGGCTGAAAGGATTCATAAGGATTTTGCTCGAAATTTAAAATACGCAAAAGTATGGAATAAAAATAACTTAAATGGATTAAAGGTTACAAAAGACTATCTTCTTCAAGAGGAAGACATTGTAGAATTACATATTTGAATTATAAGACAGCAGATTCTTTCTTTTGGTGAATCAAGTCTTTATTTTTTTCTCTGTGAGAAGTTGAATACTCATCAATCAGACGAATAGCTTCCAGAAAAGAACTATCAGGCTCTGTTGTTCTAATATCGAATTCTGTCAAACGGTTAAGAAGTCTTCGCTTCTTTAAATAGCTTTTTATTTGAGAAGCAGTCCTTTTATTGAACACACCTAATAATCTTTTATACCCAAGGTCATCATAAAAGTATAAAACTTTTTTATCTTTCGCTTTCTTTAAAGCTTCTTCTATCTGTTTCTGATAATCTATATTTTGCATGGTTTGCATTTTTTTCTCCTCCTCGTTAAATTATATGCAAGAATCGTGCCAATTTTTAAATTTTTTAAATTAAATTATTTCAATTAGTTTTTAAAATGAAAGATGAAATAAAAATGTAAATTTTTTTTACAGGTGTAAATTTTTAAATATTTTACATTCTTATTTTACCAATTCATATTTAAAATGTCCACTCCTTAAATAAAATCGACTATAATGAGTTATCAAACCCGGGGGTATTTTTCCGGGACCAGAAACTTCGCATAAAGTATAATTGAATCCATTTATTGTAACGCTATCCTTCCCTATCGAGGGTAAAGCAACACCTATCAAAAAATGTTCAGGAATTTTAATTAAAACTATTGGATAACTTTTAAGATTCATCCAAATACAGGCAAAAGCAATTGCCTTTGAATCACAATCACCTTTATTATTTAACAGCACTTTTGGAGGGACCCAGAAATCTAATATTATTTTATTATTTTCAATATATGGAATTTCTCCATATCTTATTTCCTGAATAAAAGCTAAAGATAGGTTTAAAAATTGATAAATGGACATTTTTCTCTTGGTTTTTTTAATTGTTTCGAATAATTGCTTGAGTCTTTGACGATTCTTTTTAATACAATATTCATAATCTACCTCAACTTTATCTCCTATTAATCTTATTCCTTTTTTTCTCAAAAATTCTTTTCTATTCTTTTTTAATTCTTCAGTTATTCGTCTTAAATAAAAAGCCTGCTTGATTTTTAATTTATTTATAATTCTCTGGTATTCTGACTTTACCTTTTTCTGGATATTAATAGGAGCAGAATATTTTATTTTAAAACTTTGTTCGCCCTTTTCCTCCATATAAATATATTTTGAGTATTTACTCCTTTCTATTTCCTTGCGAACAAAGCTTTTTAAATCTTCCATCATATTTTTTATCAATCCTTCGGAAATATTTTCCAGAAATTTTTTCAATTCATCTGGATAGTAACCAAATTCCTTCTCCGCCTTTTTAATCTGTTCCTTTGAAATTAAAAATGATAGATAATGCTCGCTCCCTTCGTAGTCTTTCCAGCCATAGATAAGTTCATAATTTCCATTCCGTTCTTCCTTCTCAAAAAAATTAATACTTTGCGAATAATTCTCTTTTTGTTCCTGAAAATACAATTTTGATGTAGAAATCTCCTTTCCTTCATGAACGGGAATACTGAACACAAGAATACCAATAATCAGAAGAATAATAAATGGGAATAAGAAAAAAAATTTCATTTATCCAAGAATTTTATGAAATAGGACCTGTTCCAATTTTTGGAAAAGGAATTAGTGCACGTGTTAATCCAGCAACCCCTACACTTATTAAAAGAGAAATTGCGATAATAAAAAGTGCCATAAATAAAGCAACTGCTATATTATTATTTTTAATTTCTTCAAATTGATTAATTCTTGGTGTTAATATATTAAAAAGCCAGAAGCTAAAAAGAATGCAGCCCAATGCCAGAAGTCCTGCTAAAACTATATATCCAACAGCTAAACCCATTGTTTTAAAAAATTCGCTCGTGTTTCTTTTTCCACCGAGAATGAAGAGTTGAATTACCGCCATAACAGGATAAATGGATTGTTTAACAACAATTGTTTCACTAAGAAGAATAGAGCCGAGGATTATCCCTATAGATACATTTTTCTTTTTTAATTGTCGCTCTTCGTCAAATTTAGGAGTTATAATCAAGAAAAGTTTATATGAGCCAAAAATTAAAATAAAACTTATAAAAATTGATATTAAAAATTCAATTAAGCCAAAAACTACTTGTTGTCCACTCATTTAATTTTTTTATATTTTTTAAGTAATTTATTCAATTCCTCTTTACTAATAACATATCCTGTTAAATAAAGGGTAATTGTGGGTCTCCTCTGATCATTTGACCTGAATTGAATATATTCCCTCATTACACCCTTTTTATGGGGAGGAAGCAACTTTATATCGATCTCCATTATCTTCCCCGGTCTTATTTTTATTGGAAAATTTATCCTTCTTCCAGAATGATAAAATTCAACTTTTTCATTGTAAGAAATAATTTGCTTTATTATAAGTTCCTTCTCGCCCCCGTTTTTTATTTTTTCTCTATGAATAACCTCTTCTTCGTCAAGAATTATTCCAAGATCCACATAATTTGGAATTATTATAATTTTTGGTCGAGGGGGAATTAAAATATTAGCAGTAATTTTAAGCTGTTTGAATGAATTTTTTGGGTCATTGCTTCTAACGAATATATATTTCGTAACTCTTCCTTCAAATCCCCTTGAATTAAAAGTTGCTTTTATTTCTCCTTTTTCACCCGGTTTAAGTCTATTCCGGGAAAGCAAAACAGCTGTACATCCACAACTTGTTTCAACTTTTTCTATTACAAGCTCTGCATTTCCTTTATTTTGAAATTTAAATATATGACTTACGATCTTTCCCTCTTTTATATCACCAAAATCCCATTCATCCTCAGAAAAGACTATTCTGGGCGATTTTTGTGTTCCAAATATGAATATAAAATTTACAAAAAGCAATGTTATAATTGCAACTGCTGTCTTTTTCATTTTCGCCTCCTGTTTTTCTATTATATAATTTTTTAATTGTATTTTAAATTAAAATTTTATAAACTTTATTTACTCATATTCTTATGAGAAGCATCAATATTAAAGGGCAAAAAATACTAATAAGAAATTATAAGCCAGAGGACGAAGAAGAAGTAAGAAAATTGTGCTGTGAAACCGGTTTCTTGGGAAGTCCCATCAATGAAATTTTTGGAGATTGTGATTGGTTTGCTGATTTAAATACGAAATACTATTTAAAATATGAGCCTGATGCCTGTTTTGTGGCTGAAACAGATGGCAGAATAATAGGTTATGTTCTTGGCTGTAAAAATCCTGTGAAATTTGCATTAATTTTTTATCCTTTAATTGCAGTTCCTCTTTTTTTAAAAGCTTTTTTAAAATGTATGATCGGGAGATATGATAGAAAAAGCAAAAATTTTATAAAAAGACTTGTTTTAAGGGGAAGCAGGGAACGACCCAAACGACCAAAAAAAGCTGCACATTTACATATTAACATAAAAGAAGGGCACAGAGGTCTGGGAATTGGGAGAGCATTGGTGGAAAATCTATTTTATTATTTTCTTAATCAAGGAATTAAACGGGTTTACGGAGAATTAACTTTTATAGAAAACCGACAGAATGAGGAACTTTATACAAAGCATGGTTTCTTAATTTATGATAAAAAACCCACAACAATCTGGGGAAATGGAATAAAAAATGCTTATTTAATGACAATTTTTATGAATTTAGAAGAATGGGTAAAATCCCAAAAAAAATAAAATTTTTAATCGTCTCCATTCATGATATATGTCCTTTGTATTTCCATCAAACCAAGGAAATAATTTCAATTCTAAATAATATCGGGGTCAAAAAAATATGCCTGAAAATTATACCGAATTATCTTGGTGAATGGAACATAT
>CAZWBN010000047.1:0-12258 GCA_964632095.1 uncultured Clostridia bacterium
TGCGGCTTCGTCCTTTCGAATTTTGGCTTCGCCATCCAATACCTCCTTTTCTATATTAATACTCTCCTCTCAACCCCTCCTAAAATTGTCTTCATTATATTAGGAGGAGTTGGCTGATATTGGAAAAATTCCATAGAAAAGACACCCCTGCCCTGGGTCAATGTTCTTAATACAGTTGCATAACCAAACATTTCAGCTAAAGGAACTATTGCTTTAATTACTCGTGAACCTGCTCTCGTTTCCATGCCTTCTATTTTTCCCCTTCGAGCATTTATATCTCCAACAACTTCCCCGATATACTCCTCTGGAATTACCACCTCCAATTTCATAATGGGTTCAAGTAAAACTGGCTCTGCTTTCATGAAAGCTTGTTTAAATGCTAAAGAACCAGCTATCTTATACGCGAGGTCCGAGGAATCCACTTCATGATAAGAACCATTAATAAGTATTGCTCTTACATCAATAATCGGATATCCAGCTAAAACTCCTATATCCATTGCCTCTCTTATTCCCATTTCAATAGCAGGTATGAAATTTGAAGGGATTATTCCTCCTTTTATCTTATTTATGAATTCAAATCCTTTACCCCTCTCAAGAGGTTCTATCTCAATTACGCAATGCCCATATTGCCCTTTCCCTCCGGTTTGTCGAATATATTTCCCTTCTCCCTCTGCTTTTGTGGTTATGGTTTCCCTGTATGAAACTTGAGGTCTTCCTATGTTAGCCTGAACATTAAATTCTCTTGCCATTCTATCTATTAAAACCTCAAGATGAAGTTCACCCATACCTGATATAAGAGTCTGCCCTGTATTTGGGTCTTTTCTTACTTTAAAGGTAGGGTCTTCCTTAGTTAATTTCTCTAATGCATTTGCTAACTTAACATGGTCACTTTTCGTCTTTGGTTCTATTGCTACAGAAATAACAGGTTCAGGAAATTTTATTGATTCTAATAATATGGGACGATGCTTTACACAAAATGTATCTCCTGTTGTGGAATGTTTTAAACCTACAGTAGCTGCTATATCTCCTGCATAAACCTCTGTTATTTCTTCTCTCTTATTTGAATGCATTTTTAGTAAACGGGTTATTCTCTCATCCTTTCCTTTAGTTGAATTATATATAGTAGCACCCACTTTTAAGTGCCCTGAATATACCCGGAAAAAAGTTAAATGCCCCACAAAAGGGTCAGTCATTATTTTGAAAACAAGTGCTGAAAATGGTTCATCATCAGAAGCTATTCTTTTCTCTTCCCTTCCAGTTTTAGGATTAATGCCCACAATAGGAGGAATATCCACAGGAGAAGGTAAATAATCTATGATTGCGTCAAGAAGGGGTTGAATTCCTTTATTTTTGAAAGAAGCACCACAAAGCACAGGAGTAAGTTTTAATGAGATTGTCCCTTTTCTTAAAACCTTTTTTATTTCTTCTGAAGTTATAGGTTCGTTTTCTAAATATTTTTCCATTATGCTATCATCTATTTCGCTTAATTTTTCTAACATCTCATTTCTCTTTTCCAGAACAACTTCTTTATATTCAGGGGATATATCCCTTTCAATAAACTTATCGCCTTCCATTTCATGAGGCCATACTATTTCCTTCATCTCAACTAAATCGATTACTCCTTTAAATTCGTCTTCTTTACCCAAAGGAATTTGAACTGGTACAGGATTTGCTTTAATCTTCTTTTTCATCTGTTCAATTACATTAAAGAAATCACTCCCCACTCTATCCATCTTATTCACATATGCAATTCGTGGAACCCTATATTTGTCAGCTTGACGCCAGACCGTTTCAGACTGAGGTTCTACTCCTCCTACACCGCAGAAAATAATAATTGTGCCATCAAGAACCCTTAATGAACGTTCCACTTCAGCAGTGAAATCTACATGTCCTGGAGTATCAATTATATTTATTCGATGGGTTTTCCAGAAACAGGTGGTAGCAGCAGATGTAATTGTGATTCCCCTTTCCTGCTCCTGTTCCATCCAGTCCATAACTGCAGTACCTTCATCAACCTCCCCGATCTTATATGTAATTCCTGTATAAAACAATATTCTCTCCGTAGTTGTAGTCTTTCCTGCATCAATATGAGCCATGAAACCAATGTTTCGCACTTTTTCAATTGGAACTTTCCGCGGCATATTTAAAACCTCCTCATCATTACCATCTGTAATGGGCAAAAGCTCTATTTGCTTCAGCCATTTTATGGGTATCTTCTCTTTTCTTTATAGCTCCACCTCTCTTATTCACAGCATCAATTATTTCAGCTGCTAATTTCTCTTGCATGGATTTTCCTGCTCTCTCACGAGCATATCTAACAATCCATCTTATTGCCAAGGAAATTGACCTCTCCTCATTGACTTCAACCGGAACCTGATAAGTGGCGCCTCCAACTCTTCTGGATTTTGTTTCCAGTAAAGGTCTAACATTTTCAACCGCCTTCTCAAATTGCTTTAAAGGATCTTGTTTAGTTTTTTTCTTCACCTCTCCCATTGCACCATAAACAATCTTTTGAGCTTTGCTTTTCTTTCCATCCTTCATTACTACATTTATAAATTTGGCAATAAGGGTACTATTATATATAGGATCTGGAGGAATCTTTCTCTTTTTAACTTTTCCTCTTCTTGGCATTTTAATTCACCTATTGTGCTATTACCTTTTCCTTAGGTTTTTTCGTTCCATATTTCGAGCGTCCCCGTCTCCGTCCTTCAACACCAGCAGCATCCAATGCACCCCTAATAACATGGTATCTAACTCCGGGTAAATCCTTCACCCTTCCTCCTCTAATAAGCACTATGGAATGTTCTTGAAGATTGTGCCCGATACCAGGTATATAAGCTGTTACTTCAATCCCATTTGTTAATCGCACTCTCGCTACCTTTCTCAATGCCGAATTTGGCTTTTTAGGAGTAGTAGTAAAAACTCGAACACAAACTCCTCTTTTCTGGGGACAACGCTCTAAAGCTGGAGATTTACTCTTCTCCTTTATCTTCTTTCTGCCATATCTTATAAGTTGATTTATAGTAGGCAAATAAACCTCCTCCTATTGAATTTAGGTTTTAGTATCCTTTCGAAGGAAGCGTTTACTTCCCTCTGAGGATTTAAAGATAATAGCAAAAAATGTGAGCTATGTCAAGATTTAGGAGAATCGGGTAAACTTGCTGAGGGTTCTTCAGAAGAGGGGGGTTCCTCCTCTTCTATAATCTTTACATTTTCATAGTACCTGAAACCAGTTCCTGCGGGAATAAGACGACCCATAATTATATTCTCCTTTAATCCTTTCAAATTATCTATCTTCCCAAACAGACTTGCTTCTGTAAGTACTCGCGTGGTCTCTTGGAATGAAGCAGCAGAGATAAAACTATCAGTGCTTAAAGCAGCTTTAGTTATTCCTAATAAAATTGGACGAGCTCTTGCAGGTCTTCCTCCTTGAGCAATAACTCTTTCGTTTTCATCATGAAATCTAAATTTTTCAACCTGTTCATCAACCAAGAATTCTGTATCTCCAACATCTTCCACTTTGACCCACTTCATCATTTGTCTTATTATAATCTCAATATGCTTATCATTTATTGATACACCCTGGAGTCTATAAACTTCCTGAATTTCTCGTAGGAGATAATCTGCAAGTTCCTTTTCCCCTAATACCCTCAATATGTCATGTGGATTTATAGGTCCTTCCATTAAAGGATCACCTGCTTTAACTCTATCTCCATTCTGAACCGTAAGATGAGCTCCTCTTGGAACAAGGTATTCACGCTGATCACCTTCTTCATTTTTAACAATTATTTTTCTGTATCCACGGATAATACCACCAATTTCCACTTTTCCATTTATTTCAGTAATGACTGCAGGATTCTTTGGTCTTCTTGCTTCAAAAAGCTCTTCTGCTCGGGGAAGTCCACCTGTAATATCCTTTGTCTTTGCAATCTCTCTTGGTATTTTTGCCAGAATGTCACCTGCATAAACATATGAGCCATCCTTAACACTCAAGTGGGCACCAGATGGAATAAAATAGGATCTTAAAACTTTCCCTTCTTTATCTTTAATCAAGATTCTTGGTTGATATTTTTCCTCAAAACCTTCTATTATCACTTGTCTTCTTAAACCGGTAATCTCATCCTGTTCTTCTTCCATTGTAATTTTCTCTATTATATCTTTGAATTCTACTGTGCCTTCTTTTTCAGTTAAAATAGAAGATGTATAAGGGTCCCATTCTACAAACTTTTGTCTTACCTTTATTTCATCTCCATCATTAACAAATAGTCTAGCTCCATAAGGAATTTGATAATGCTCTCTTTCCCTCCCTCTGTAGTCAAGCACAGCAATATAACCGTTCCTATTCATAACAACCAAATTTCCTTCTTTATCTTTAACAGTCTGTAAATTTATAAATTTAATTTTACCATCGGTTTTTGCCTCCAGTTGATGTTTCTCTCCTACTCTTGCAACACCACCTACATGGAATGTTCTCATTGTCAACTGAGTTCCTGGCTCTCCTATGGACTGGGCTGCTATAATTCCGACTGCTTCGCCAAGCTCCACAAGTCTTCCAGTCGCCATATCTCTTCCATAACACATCCTGCATACACCGGTTCTTGATTCACAGGTTAAAACTGAACGGATCTTTATTCTTTCAATACCAAGATTTTGAAATTTCTGAGCAATATCCTCGGTAATTTCCTGATTGGGTTCAATAATTACTTCTCCTGTATCCGGATCCACAATTCTTTCAAGAGAAATACGTCCTATTATTCTTTCATTAAAAGGCTCAATTATTTCTCCATTTTCAACAATAGCACTTACATAAACTCCTTCTATTGTCCCACAATCTTCCTCTGTTATAACCACATCTTGAGCAACATCAATTAACTTCCTGGTAAGATATCCTGCATTTGCTGTTTTCAAAGCTGTATCTGCTAATCCCTTCCTGGCACCATGAGTTGATATGAAATATTGTAAAACACTTAATCCTTCTCTTAAATTGGCAAGAATTGGAGTTTCAATTATTTCTCCTGAAGGTTTAGCCATAAGACCTCTCATTCCAGCGAGCTGTCTAACCTGCTGTTTGCTTCCCCTTGCCCCTGATTCAGTCATTACATAAAGAGAATTCAACTCTTTTCCTTCCAAGCTTATTTTTTTCATCTCATTAAACATTACATCTCCAACCTTATTCGTAACCTCTTCCCATATTGCAACCACTCTATTATATCTTTCACCATAAGATATAATACCATCTCGATATTGCTTTTCTACTTTTTCAATCTCCTTTCTTGCTTTTTCTATCAATTCTTCTTTAACTTTTGGCGCAACCAAATCATCAATTCCTAAGGAGAAGCCAGCTTTGGTAGCATAATAAAAACCTAAATCCTTCATCTTATCCAACATCTCATTTGTGAGAGCAAGACCGCATGTTAGATATGTATAATAAACTAAACTGCTTAAGCCCTTTTTCCTTAAAAGCCCGTTTACATAGGGCATTTGAGGAGGAAGAACTTCGTTGAAAATAATTCTTCCCACAGTTGTGGTAATAATTTCATTATTTAATTCTTGAATTGGACAATTTACTACATCCTGGTCATCATAGAAAGTTGATAAATTCATAAATTTACCTTTATACCTGACCCGTATCGGTGCATGAAGATCTACCTCACCTTCCTCATATGCAAGTAAAGCCTCCTCTTTAGACCCGAAAATCCTTCCCTCTCCTTTAGTGCCTGGTTTTTCCAGAGTAAGGTAATAACATCCTAAAATCATATCTTGGCTTGGAACAGCTAATGGCCGTCCATGCGCAGGAGAAAGAATATTCTGAGAGGATAACATAAGAGTAGAAGCTTCAATTTGAGCTTCAACAGAAAGAGGAATATGAACAGCCATCTGGTCACCATCGAAGTCAGCATTAAAAGCAGCACATACCAATGGATGGATTCTTATGGCTTTTCCTTCAACAAGTACTGGTTCAAAAGCTTGAATACCTAAACGATGAAGTGTTGGAGCACGATTGAGAAGCACAGGATGTTCTTTTACCACTTCTTCAAGATAATCCCATACTTCTGGTCTTTCCTGTTCAACCCATTCCCTCGCCACTTTTACACTTGGGACAAGACCTTCTTTCTCTAATTTATGAAAAATGAATGGCTTGAAGAGTTCGAGAGCCATCTTTTTCGGTAAACCGCATTGATGAATTTTAAGTTCAGGTCCTACAACTATAACTGACCTTCCTGAGTAATCCACTCTCTTCCCAAGAAGATTCTGTCTAAATCTTCCCTGTTTACCCCTGAGAGCGTCACTTAGAGATTTCAATTGTTTTTTATGAGCTCCCACATGGACTCTCCCTCTTCTTCCATTGTCAAACAGAGCATCGACCGCTTCTTGAAGCATCCTTTTCTCATTTCGTATTATTAAATCAGGCGCTTTTAGTTCGATTAATTTTTTCAACCTATTATTGCGATTAATTACTCTTCTATATAAATCATTTAAGTCTGATGTGGCAAACCTTCCTCCATCAAGGCGAACTAAAGGCCTCAAATCTGGAGGAATAACCGGAATTACATCGAGTATCATCCATTCGGGTTTATTCCCAGATTTCTTTAATGCTTTCATAACTCTCAATCTCTTCGCATATCTCAATTGCTTCTGTTGGGAAGTCTCCTTTTTCATTAATTTTCTCAGTTTTTCAACTTCCTTATCTATGTCAATCTTTTTCAGCAATTCTTTAATAGCTTCTGCCCCCATTGAGGCTTTAAAAGAGTCTCCATATTTTTCTTTTGCCTCTTCGTATTCCTCTTCGTTCAGGATCTGTTTTTCCTTCAGAGGTGTATTTCCCGGATCAGTAACTACATAAGCTTCAAAGTACAATACTTTTTCCAAATCTTTAATTGACATATCCAGAACAAGTCCTATTCTGCTCGGAGGTCCTTTAAAAAACCAAATATGTGCAACAGGACTGGCTAATTTAATATGTCCCATTCTTTCTCTTCTCACTTTGGATTTAGTAACTTCCACTCCGCATCTTTCACAGATAATTCCTCTATATTTCATCCTTTTATATTTTCCACACAAGCACTCGTAATCATTAATTGGCCCAAAAATTTTTGCGCAGAATAACCCATCCTTTTCAGGCTTAAAAGTCCGGTAATTTATAGTTTCAGGCTTTGTAACTTCTCCATAAGACCAGCTTAAAATTTTCTCTGGAGAAGCTATTGAAATTCTAACCTGGTCAAAATCGGTAGGGTCTTCCAAAGTTTTTATTCTTTCTCTTTTAGTTGCCATCACTTCCTCCTTCCTTGCTTTCGCTTGGATTTATCCCCCAAGGAGCTGGAAGTTTTTTCTTTGATTTTAAAAGCTCAATATCCAAACATAAGCCTCTGAGTTCTCTAATAAGAACATTTACTGATTCCGGTAACCCCGGAGTAAAATCTAAGTCGCCTTTTACTATTGCTTCATATATTTTTGCTCTACCTTCAACATCATCGGATTTAGCTGTTAACATCTCCTGTAATGTATAAGCAGCTCCATACGCTTCCAATGCCCATACTTCCATCTCTCCAAGTCTTTGCCCGCCAAACTGGGCTTTACCTCCAAGAGGCTGCTGTGTTATTAGAGAATAAGGTCCTGTGGAACGGGCATGAATTTTATCATCTACCAGATGATGCAATTTCATCATATATATATAACCAACTGTAACCTCTTGGTCAAAAGGTTCACCCGTTAAACCATCATAAACAACAGTTTTACCCGATGCTGGTAAATTAGCTTGAGTTAAAAGCTCTTTTATCTCCCATTCTTTTGCTCCATCAAACACGGGAGATGTAATCCATAGACCCAATGCCCTTGCAGCCCATCCTAAATGAGTTTCTAAAATCTGACCAACATTCATTCGAGATGGAACACCAAGAGGATTAAGAACTATTTCCACAGGTGTACCATCAGGTAAAAAGGGCATATCCTCTTCTGGAACTATCTTTGCAATGACTCCTTTATTCCCATGTCGACCAGCCATTTTATCACCTACAGAGAGTTTGCGTTTCATTGCAATTAAAACTTTTACTGATTTGATTACACCTGGAGGAAGTTCATCTCCCCGTTTAAGTTCTTCAACTTTTTCCTTAAAAATTGATTTTAAAGCATCTATTTGACGCTTAACTTTTATTGTAATACTCCTTATCTCTTTATCTCTCTTAGGGTTTTCCTCAAGCTTTAAACTGGCAATATCTTTCTCATCTAATTGATTTAAAATTTCTTCTGTAAGTTTTTCTCCTTTTTTAATATGAATATTTCCCTTTTTAAACTCTCTCTCAACTTTTTCTCCAACCAAAAGTTTTCTTATTCTATCCAGTTTCTCATAATTTAATATTTTGATTTCGTCCTCTAAGTTTCTCTGCATCTGTTTGATTTCCTGTTTTTCAATTGCTTTTGCACGCGCATCTTTTTCAAGTCCTCGTCTTGTAAAAATCTTCACATCCACAACAGTCCCTTCTACACCTGGAGGGCAATAAAGGGAAGCATCTTTAACATCCAGTGCTTTCTCTCCAAAAATCGCTTTTAACAATTTCTCCTCTGGAGAAAGCTGAGTTTCTCCTTTTGGAGCAACCTTTCCAACAAGAATATCTCCTGGTTTTACCTTTGCACCTATTCTTACTATTCCATTTTCATCTAAATTTCTGAGCATGCTCTCTGGAACATTTGGAATATCTCTTGTAATTTCTTCTGGACCTAACTTTGTATCTCGAGCCTCTGTGGACTCTTCTACAATATGTATAGAGGTATAAGTATCCTCTTTCACAAGTTTTTCACTTACAATTATTGCGTCTTCAAAATTATAACCTCGCCATGGCATATAAGCTACCAAAACATTTTTTCCTAAGGCTAATTCTCCTCTATCAGTGCAAGCACTATCTGCAATAATCTGTCCTTCTTCAACTCTATCTCCTTTTTTAACAATTGGTCTCTGATTAATTAAAGTATTCTGATTGGACCTCTGGAACTTTGTTAAAACATACAAGTCAGTCCCCACATCATATGCTTTCACTCCACTCTTCTGTTCCACTCTTACAATAATTCTCTCAGAATCAACAAATTCTACTATTCCAGACCTTCTACATATCACCACGCCACCAGAACCTTTTGCTATAGGATACTCCATCCCGGTACCAACAAGTGGAGCTTCGGGTCTGAGTAAAGGAACAGCCTGTCTTTGCATGTTGGAACCCATTAAAGCCCTGTTAGCATCATCGTGTTCAAGGAAGGGTATTAAAGAAGCAGAGAGAGAAACTAACTGTTTAGGAGAAACATCTATAAAATGAATTTGGTCTTTCGGAACCAATTTAAAAGTTCCTGCATGACGAGCATACACATAATCCTCTACAAAATATCCTTTTTCGTCAATTCTGGCATTTGCCTGAGCTATATTATATTTCTCTTCTTCCCAAGCGGTTAAATAGAAAACATACGGTTCATATATAGGAGGGTCTTTTTTCTCCTTTTTAAGTTTCTCCACTTCTTTTTTAACTTCCTCTTCTTTAACAATCTCACCTTTTTTATACTTACTATCTCCAGGATAATTTATTTTTACATAATCAACCACTCTTCCTTTTTCCACTTTCCTATAAGGAGTCTCAATAAAACCAAATTCATTTATTCGAGCATAACTGCTTAAAGATGTTATAAGCCCAATATTTGGACCTTCAGGAGTTTCTATCGGACATACTCGACCATAATGAGTGGGATGAATATCACGAACTTCAAATCCTGCTCTTTCTCTGCTTAATCCTCCTGGACCTAAAGCGCTTAATCTTCTTTTATGAGTAAGTTCTGAAAGCTCATTTGTCTGGTCCATAAATTGAGATAACTGGCTACTTCCAAAGAATTCTTTCAGCGCTGCAATTACTGGCTTTGAATTTATTAAATCCTGAGGCATAGCGGTTGTTAAATCCGGTGTGACAGCCATTTTCTCCTTTATTGTCCTTTCCATTCTCGCAAGACCTATTCTAAAAGCATTCTCCACCAATTCACCTACTGAACGGACTCTTCTGTTGCCTAGATGGTCAATATCATCTAACTCTCCTATTCCCTTTCGCAATCTCAAAAGATATTTAACAACATTTATATAATCGCTGGGGCTTAGAACTTTCTCTTCTAACGGTGTATTCAATCCCAATTTTATATTTAATTTTAAACGCCCCATTCTGGAAAAATTGTATCTCTGGGGATTAAAGAAAGTATTCTGAAATAAGGAATAGGCGCTTTCCAGTGTATGGGGTTCTCCTGGTCTTAATTTGCGGTATATCTCCATTAAAGCCTGATTTGTATTTTTCCTCGGGTCTTTTTTAATTGTATTACTTATAATTGTCCCAACTTCATCTTTTTCTGGAAAAAACACTTCAAAAGGTTTCCCTCGAGAAAGAAGAAGTTCCAAATGTTCATCAATTATTTGTTCATTGCATTTTATAATTTCATCTATATTTGTTACAGAAAATGCACCTTCCAGTTCTCTTTTATCAATCGGAATCTGTTTAATATTAGCTCTTAAAATCTGTTGATATATTTCATCTGTTACTTTTTTCTTTGCTTGTAAAATTACTTCTTTGTTTTCTGGATTTATTATATCTTTTGATACTCTTTTTCCAATTATATCTTCATTTACTTCCCAATAGAAAGAGCTATCTTTGGGATAAATTCGATAAATTTTATAAAATATTCTAATCAATTCCTCATCTGAGCTAAAGCCAAGAGCTCTTAGAAAAGTGGTTCCTATAAATCTTTTCTTTCTATCAAGTCTCACATACAGAATGTTTTTATTATCATAATCAAATTCTACCCATGCACCACGATAAGGTATTATTTTAGCTATATACGAACCTCGAGTTGGACCAGCACTGAAAAATACTCCTGGTGAACGCTGCAATTGATTCACCACAACTCTTTCTGTTCCATTTATTATAAATGTTCCCTTTTCAGTCATTAAAGGTATCTCACCAAAATAAACTTCAGATTCTTTTATGTGTTTAAGCCTCTTCTCTCCTGTAGTGCTATCTTTGTCCCAACAAATGAGTCTTATTCTTATTCTAAGGGGGACAGAGTAAGTATATCCCTTTTCTTTACATTCAAATGGACTATATTTAATTTTTAACTGAACCCTATCTCCACAATAACCACATATAGGAATCTCTATTTTGCCTTTTTCCCCACAATATGGACACACTTGACTCTGTATCAATCCATCCTCACGGGGAAGAAGAGTACCACATGCATTACATTTTGGCCTGTAATTTTCAACCCCCTTCAATTTCCCGCATTTGCATTCCCAGTTTCCTATTGAATAACTAATAAAGTCAAGAGTGGCGATTTCTTTAAAATCTGATACAGGAAATACATCCTTAAATGCTGCTTGAAGTCCTACATCTTTTCTCTCTTCAGGCAGTAAATCCATCTGAAGAAATTCTTCGTAAGATTTTTTCTGAACATCGATAAAATTTGGCATAGAAATTATTGTTTTTATTTTAGAAAAGTTTTTTCGATGACGATATTTATTTATTTCTTCTTTCATTTTCATTGAACCTTAAAATTTATATTAAAAATAACTTATACTCTCTAATTATTATACTACTTAATTTCTACTTCTGCACCTACTGCTTCAAATTTTGCTTTGATCGCTTCTGCCTCTTCTTTGGAAATACCTTCCTTAATCGGTTTTGGTGCATTATCTACTAAATCCTTTGCTTCTTTAAGTCCAAGGTCAGTAACTTCTCTAACAGTTTTTATAACATTTATCTTCTTATCCCCTACGGATTTTAAAATTACCGTAAACTCTGTCTTCTCTTCTTCTGCTGGAGCTTCTGCGCCAGGTGCGGCAGTTGGCGCAGCAACTGGTACAGGAGCAGCCATAGCAGTTGAAACTCCATATCTCTCTTCAAATTCTTTAATATATTCCGCTAATTCTAATACGGTCAAATTATCAAGGTGGGCAAAAAACTCTTCTTTGGTAATTTTACTTTTCGTTTCTTTTTCTTTGCTTACGCGTGCCTTCTTTTCCTCTTTAACTTGAGGAGAAGTCTCCGGTGAATTTTGTTTTTTAGCTGTCTCTTTTGTCATTTTTACCTCCATTGCTCAAAGTTTGCAGAATCTATCTGCTTTCATTAATATCAATTTTTATCCTCTCTTTTCTTTTAATTGCTGCAATAAAATACCAAAATTCACTAATGGTGCCTTTAATAATTGTAACATATTTATTAATGGAGATGCCATTAAAAAAGCAAA
>CAZWBN010000048.1:0-12252 GCA_964632095.1 uncultured Clostridia bacterium
CTAAATCCATGTACGGGCTCAAGTTTTACAACTCTTTGCCCCAAAGTTCTTATAACTTTCCATCCTCCCGTAAAGGTTCCAAAACCCATGAAAAAAGCAGAACCTAAAATCACCCATATTGGGACATGAAAACTATGTATAAATCCTCCCACAACTAAAGCCATGGTAATAATTCCCATTGCATTTTGAGCATCATTAGCTCCATGGGAAAGAGCTACTGCTGATGCAGAAAATATCTGACATAATCTAAAAAATTTATTAGCTTTATTGGGAGCAAAATCCTTTGAAATCCAGGTTATTATCACCATAAATATAAATCCTATTAGAAAACCAGCTATCGGGGAGAGAATCATTGCATAAAATACTTTTTTTAAACCAGCTAATTTGAGAACAGAGTGCCCTTTTGCAATAATTACAGCTCCTATTATTCCTCCTATCAATGAATGGGTTATACTTATCGGAATTCCATAAAAAGTGCAGAAGGCAACCCATATAATAGCTCCTATTAATGCACAGATTATAACTTCAGAACCTATTATTTTTGGGTCGACTATACCCTTTCCAATTGTTTTTGCAACCTCGGTTGTGAGTAATGCTCCTGCAATATTTAGGACTGCAGCTAAGAGAACAGCAGAAATAGGAGATAAAGCACGAGTTGAGACAGTAGTAGCAATTGCGTTTGCACAATCATTCATTCCATTAAAAAAATCATATAGCCAGGCTAAAGCAATTATAATGATTAATATCCAGATATTAAACAATTTATAACTCCTAAATTTTATGTATTTTTAATTACTATTCCTTCTATTGTATTTGCAACATCTTCACACTTATCAATTGCCTGCTCAAGGGAGTTGTAAATTTCTTTCCAGCGAATTAATTCAAAATAATTTTCTCTTTTATTAATTAATTCTTCCATTGCCTTCCTTAATATTGCATCCCCTTCATTCTCCAATCTGTTGATTTCAATGCAAAAATTTAACAATTTTTTTGGTTGTTTGAAATCTTTTAGAGATTTAATTGCCTCTGCAACATGATGGATTGATTTTATCAGTACATCCACCATTTTTTCAAAATACAAAGTAGGAGTTTCAATCTGGTAGAGAATTGTATAATGGATTCCTTCATGGATTAAATCAATTATATCATCCAGTTGATGAGCCAGAGAATGAATATCTTCCCTGTCAATAGGAGTAATGAATGTGCGGTTTAACATTTCAATAATCCGATGAGTGGTATTGTCAGCTTCGTGTTCAAGGTCAGAAAATTTTTTGGAATATTCTTCTATTTTCTCAAAATCATTAATAAGATTTTTTAATATTTCAGATGCTTCAATTAAATGGTCTGCCTGCTCATTAAATAATTCAAAGAATTTTTTTCCTTTAGGCAGAAATTTCATTCTCCTCTCCTTTTTAAAAATAATTAGGCTGTATTATATCAATTAATTTGGTTAAGTCAATAACAAAAAAATAAGGAAAAATAACCTATTGAACAGCAATTTAAGAAGGCAGACTTAATCACTTTTAGATTCTAAATAGGCTCTTTTCAAAGTGTCGCCTCTTAAGCCCTGGCGCAAGGCTTCTAAAGCCAGAACTTCATCAGGAGGGATATTCCCGAGATTTACATTTAAACCGAATCGAAGAATTAAATATTGTTGTTGATTTTTATGAGGAGCTTCCCACATTAAGCAATTTGTATCTTTTATTCCTGAGATTATTTTATCAATCTCATCCTCTTTTATTTTTCCCTCGCTGTCATATATTCCGACTCCTCTTCCAGCTTCGCGTGCTTCCACAATGACTTTGAAGGCTCCACTTTCGAGGTCATTGAGAATTTCTTTATGCATTAAAGGTATTGATATTTTTTCATTGGGGTCTTTCTTTCCCACTTCTGAAATTACTTTAAAACCCATAGCCACAGCTTTTTTTATAATTTCTTTTCTTTTCTCCAAGTCTATTTCTATTGTCCCATCAGAGACTTCTATTGCTGTGAAACCGAGTTCCTTTGCTTTCTCCAGAAATTTTTCATAAACATTTTTCCATATGGCTACTTCAAGAAATGTTCCGCCTGGCATAACATCTATTCCTGCCTCAGCTATTAATTTATTTTTTTCCTTTAATAATTTTTCCTCATAAAAAGCAGATGTGCCAAAGGTTAATTTTATTATATCAATATAATCGCCTGCTAATGAAATTAAATCTTTTATTTCATTCAATCCCAGCCCCTTGTCAATTACCATTGTGATACCATTCTCTCTTGGTTTTTGAGTTCTTCCTTTAATCGGCGAGTCAATAACATTTTCCCATGCTTTCATACCAACCTCCTTATAAAGCTAAAAACTAAAAATTATCTTTTTCTTGATAATTATTTTGTATTTTTTGAAAACTCATTAGTTTATAATTCCTTCCCAACAATTTCGTGCACCAGCAATAATTTTTAAGACCCTTTTTATTCTGCCTTTTTTAATGAAATTTTTAATATTCTGAATTCTTTCTTCTCTCATTTGCGGAGTGTCAATTCCTGCTATGGGAATGGATTCATAAATTAAAAATTCTTCTCCTATTTTTTCTGTTGCATTTTCAAAAAGTAATTTAATAACTGTTTTTTCTTTCTTGTCCAAGTCAATTAAGTTTACTTTTTCCTTTTCCTCTTCTATATGAGGGAAAATGATTGTTATTTCAGGATTACTTAATTCATCAAAAGAAGTCTCGTATTTTTTTAAATTAATCGCTATTTTTTTACCCCATTCATCCTCTGTTTCTGGGAGCTCAATTGAAAGGGATTTTAAGATTAGAGGATAATTATATTTAATATTTCCTATTCTTATATTATCTACCAACGCACCTTTGAAAAACTTTACTGAATTATTTTCAATTTTAAAGTGAGTCATTTCAGCAGAGAAAAGCTTCAAACCCAATTCCAGACCCCTTAAAAGGAGACAAGTTTTGCCAGCCCCAGCAGACCCGCATACAATATAAAGATTTTTTGATTTTTCATCATATAAACTACAGGCATGGAAGCTATAAATATTCTTTTTTTTCTCAAGAAGAGCCAGAACATAGCGAAAAAAAAGTCCTTCATTGCCAAAAAAACTAAATCTTAAATCCTCGCATTCCTGAGTCAATTTGGTAAAAGGACCGCTTGCAAAAATTCTGCTTTCAGAAATTGAAATTTCCGGTGTTAATGTTTCTTCATCTAAGATAATAAAATAGGCGTCGAGATTTGAAGAGTAATCTATCTCTTCGATTTTATAAAAATCTGTGAGAAGAGATTCAAGTTCTATTTTTAGAGGAAAATTCGGGAGAAGTTCTTTCCTGTTTGTGAGAATGCCCATTTTTAAATTTAAAATTTTAACCGCCTTTTTATACATATTTATTTTTATTTGTGTTTAATATTCATGCGTAATTCTAATTTTCCTCTTCAATTTCTCTTAATTCCTTTTCACTTAACCCAAAATAATGTCCAATTTCATGAAGAACAACTTCTCTAACCTTTCTTTTAATTTCCTTTTCTGTTCGGCACACCCTTTCTATTGGTTCTTTGTAAATCACTATAACATCCGGAGGCACATTTCCATAAAATGCTCCTCTATGTTTTAGGGGAACACCATGATAAATACCAAGAACAAAATTGTATGTGTCTAAATCAGAAGGCTTATCCTCAACAATAATAGCTATATTATTTAGATATTTTTTAAATTTTCGGGGTAAATTTTTTATGGTTTCTTCAACGAGTTCTTCGAATCTCTCTTTTTCCATTAATTATTTCTCAAAGCCTTTTCTTGCTTTAACACCCTGTTGATAGTAATGTTTTATTTCTTTCATTTCCGTGACTAAGTCAGCCCGTTCAATAATAGATTCAGGAGCATATCTTCCGGTTAAGACAAGCTCAACTTCTTCTGGTTTTTGATTAATGAAATCAAGAACTTCTTTTTCTGTAAGGAGATTAAAATAAATAGCTACATTAATTTCATCCAGAATTATTATTTTGTATTTATTTGATAACATTACTTTTCGGCATTTCTCAAGACCTTCGCGAGCTCTTCTTATATCTTCTTCATCGGGATTTTCTGTAACATGAATAAAACCCTTTCTTCCGAATTGTTCAATAACAATATATGGAGATAGATGCTTTACTGCTTCAAGTTCTCCATAATGCTGTCCTTTTAGAAATTGACCAATATATGTTCTGTACCCATAACCCAATGCTCTTAAAGCTAACCCTAAGGCTGCGGTTGTTTTGCCTTTCCCATTTCCCGTGTATACTTGAATGTAACCTTTTTCTTTTTGGCTCATCTTCTGTTTAACTATATTTTATTTAATAAAATCAGTCAATATATGGAGGAAATTTCACTAATTTGTTAAAGACTTAAATTACGGAATTATTTTTATAGTTGATGAATAATTTATGATATGCTATTTTGTTTTAAGGAATGCAGAAAAAATCTATAATTCGTAAAATTGTCCTTATAATTATTCCTGTTCTATTTGTGAATTTTTTTCTGTTTCCAAAGACAGAGCTTTCAGAGAAGTATAAGGAATGGCTGAAGTCTGTTGAGCCGATAATGACTGAGACAGAAAAAGAGGTGTTTTTAAATTTAACCTCGGACAAGGAGAGAGATTTATTTATAAAGTTATTCTGGAAGCAAAGAGACCCGACTCCTGGTACTCCCCGTAATGAATTCTATGAAGAATATCAGCGAAGATTAAATTATGTAGATAGAATGTTTGGAAGAGGAAGTGTAAAAAGGGGGAGAGAGACAGAAAGAGGAAAAATTTACCTCCTTTTAGGTCCACCCCTTGAAAGACAGGTTTTTGATACCTACTCAAATCTTTATCCATGTGAACTGTGGTATTATAAAGGAAAACCAGAGTGGGGTTTACCTCCTTATTTTTATCTTATTTTTTATCAACCCCAGGGAATAGGAGAATATAAACTTTATCATCCATCTATTATTGGTCCCGAAGGGTTAGTTCTTCCATCTTTATATCAACCTTTGAATAGACAGATTGCTTATAGAATAATTAAAGGCATTTCTGCTGAGCTCGCTTCTGCTACTTTAAGTTTAATTCCAGCAGATTCCACCGGAGAGATTTCTCCTATTTCTTCTGAAGCATTGCTTGCAAGAATTCGGGCTGTTCCTGAGAAACAAGTTTCGGATAGATATGCACTGGAATTTAAAAATTATAAGGATTATGTTGAAGTTGATTATACAGCCAATTATATAGAGTGTAATTTTACGATTAAAATTTTCCAGAATAGAAAGCAAAATTTTATTCACTGGAGTCTGGAACCTAAAAAAATCTCTTTTGGACAATATGAAAATAAGTTTTATTCATCCTTTGACCTTACAATAAAGATAGAGAGTCTGAAAGGTTCAACTATTTACCAGAGGACTGAGAACATACCTCTTGAAATAAATAAAGAACAGTATCAGAAACACAAGAATCAACCTTTTGCTTTTCAGGGCATTTTGCCAATAATTCCAGGAAATTATAAATTATTTTTTCTATTGAGAAATAAAGTTTCAAAAGAATTCACATCCTTCCAATCGCAAATTTCTGCTCCTGAGATAGGAAAAGAAGTTTATTTATCCAATCTGCTTCTTTATTTTGCAAAGGAGAGGGTTAAGAATTTAAGAGGAATCAAAGCCTTTCAATTTGGAGATCGTCAATTTTTTGTTTCTACAGAAAATGTATTTTCTCCAGATAGTAAATTAGGAATTTATTTTCAGATAATTAATTGCCCGAATAATTTAATAGAGAAAGGAAAAGCTCAAGTTTTAATAAAAGATTTTAAAAACAATAATATTATCCTTTCCAAAGAAATTCCATTGATTGATATTTATAAAAATCTGATTGAAGGATTTGATATAGATTCAATTGACTTAAAGGGATTAAATCCTGCTTTTTACTGGTTAGAGGTGGGAATAATTGATGAAAAGGGAGAAATAATCTTTTCAGAAAAAGAGAAATTCTCAATTTTACCTTCAAATTATCCTGTTTATCCCTGGATTTTTTCCCAGTACAATAAGTTATTCCCACATCATAATTATTTCTATATTTTGGGAACTCAATATTTTTCTCTTAAAAAATACAATTTAGCTCTTCCTTATTTTGAAAAGGCATATAAAATGCTTGACCGCCCAGAATACAGATTGATGTTAGCTAAGACATATTATGCTCTTAAGAATTACAGGAATTCCCTTTCAATTATTTTTCCTCTATATGGAAAAACAAAGAATTTAGAAGCAATAAAATTAATTGCTCTCAATTACTATTATCTTAAAGATTTCCGTTCCGCTGTGAAGTATTTAGAAGAAGTGCTTCAAAAAAGTACAGAAGTAAATGTTATCAATTTAACCGCAGATTGTTACATTAAATTGGGAGAAAAAGAAAAGGCAATTTATTTAATAAAAAAATCCTTAGAGCTTAATCCTTCCCAAGAAAATCTTAAAAATCTTTTAATTTCTTTAGAGAAAAAATGAGCAAGGAGAGTTTAAAATGAAAAAATTAATTTTGTTTACCTGCCTTATTTTAATATTTTCTAATTTCATACTGGCTTCCATTCAGGGAAAGATTGTTGGAAAGGTTACTGATAAAAAAGGAAACCCATTAAAAGGTGTGAAGGTTAAAATTACCTCTACCAAGACTCTCTCAATCCATTTTGAAATAAAAACTGATAAAAAAGGAAATTTTACACAGGTTGGACTTTATCCCGGCTATTATATAGTGCAATTTGAAAAGCCCGGTTATCTAACCATTACAAAAGAAGTGAAAGTGAGCATTGATGAAGCAACTCGGCTCAGGGTTAAAATGGAATCAACTGATGAATATATTGGAAAAAAGTTATCTCCGGCTAATAAGGCTTTTATGGAGGGAAATAAATATTTTAATGAAAATAAATTTGAGGAAGCAATAGAAAGATATAAGCAGGCTATTGAATTAGGCTCCGGGCAGGAGAGCTATCTCTTTTTATATTACTTCAATTTAGGATTGGCTTATAAAAAAATTAATAGAATTCAAGAGGCAATAGGAAGTTTTTTGAAATGTGTAGAACTTAATCCGGAGAGTTTTTCAAGTTATAAAAATCTCGGAGAATTATATGCTAAAAATAATGATTATGAAAATGCAAAGATTTATTTTGAAAAAGCTATAGAATTGAGCCCAGATGATACAGTTGTATTATATAATTTAGCTGTAACCTATATAAATACAGGAGACTCGGATAAGGCATGGGAGATTCTGCAAAAAGTTATAAGTTTAGACCCGAAGTTTGCAGATGCTTATTATCACTTAGGAACATTATCTATAAGTAGAAATGAGCAGGATAAAGCAGTTAGCTATCTTGAGAAATTTTTAGAATTAGCATCTCCCGATAATCCAAATACAAAGGTTGCAAATCAATTATTGAATTATTTAAAGAAAGATAATAAATAGAGTTAATTTTCAGAACTTATTTGACCTTTTTCTTGACAGGATTTAAAAACTTTGTTTAAATTGAGTCTAATTTTTTAACTAATAAAATGCTATTATATTATTGGGTTATACTTTTAATACTTATTATATCAATTTTATTGGGAATATTTATATTAATCTTTTCAAGACTTATCCACCCAAAAAAGAAAACTCCTGAAAAACTTTTACCTTACGAGTGTGGAGTTGACCCAGAAACAAAAACAGAGGATAGATATTCAATTCGTTATTACCTTATAGCTCTTTTATTTATAATTTTTGAAGTAGAAACTATTTTTCTCTTCCCTTGGGCTGTGCTTTATGAAAAATTAGCTTTATTTGGACTTATAGAAATGTTCATTTTCTTAGGTATTTTAATAATCGGTTATTTCTATATCTGGAAAACAGGAGCGTTGAAATATGGGGGCGAGTGAGATATTGAAAATTCCAAAAAATGTCATATTAACCTCATATGATTATATTGTAAATTGGAGTCGAAAAAATTCTCTGTGGCCTCTTACTTTCGGACTTGCCTGCTGTGCAATTGAAATGATGGCAACTGCTGCTTCCCGTTTTGATATAGCAAGATTTGGGGCTGAGGTTTTCCGCCCGAGCCCAAGACAGGCTGATGTAATGATAGTTGCAGGAACAGTTACAAAAAAAATGGCTCCTGTATTGAAAAGACTTTATGAACAAATGGCTGAACCTAAGTGGGTTATTGCAATGGGAAATTGTGCTATAGCTGGTGGTCCTTTTCCTACATATCATGTTGTTCAGGGCGTAGATGAAATCATTCCGGTTGATGTTTATGTTCCAGGTTGCCCTCCAAGACCAGAGGCTCTTTTGAACGGTTTAATTAAACTTCAGCAAAAAATAAGCAAAATGACGGTTAAAAAATGAATAATCAAAATGAAAAAAAGGAGCTACCTGAAAATTACGAGAAGATCGTTAATAAGATAAATAGTATTTTTTCCACTGCAATAATTGAAAAGAAATTTGATAGAGGAGAACTTACCTTAACTGTAAAACCCGAATTTTTAATACCAGTTGCGGAATTTTTAAAAGAAGAGTCGGAATTAAAATTTAATTTTCTTTCAGATATTTGCGCAGTCCACTTTCCAAAGGAGAAAAAGTTCGAAGTAGTTTATAATTTGTATTCAATTCCTTATCATCACCGCCTGAGATTGAAAGTCAGAATTAATGAAGGAGAATCTGTAACTTCTTTGACAAGGGTATGGTCTACTGCAAATTGGCTGGAAAGAGAAGTTTATGACATGTCAGGAATTACTTTTGATGGTCACCCAGATTTAAAAAGAATACTTTTATCTGATGACTGGGAAGGTCATCCTTTGAGAAAGGACTATCCGTTATCAGGAGAAGAGAAGTAAATAAATGACGAAGACATATTTAGAACATACTAAAGAGATAATAATGAATATGGGACCTCAACATCCCAGTACCCATGGTGTTTTGAGAATTAAACTTTGGTTAGACGGGGAAACAGTTGTTAAATCAGAACCAATAATTGGCTACTTGCATCGAGGTATTGAAAAATTAGCTGAATATCGGACTTATACTCAGTTTATGCCGATAACGGACAGATTGGATTATGTTTCCGCTGCTTCAAATAATTTAGCTTGGGTTCAAGCAGTGGAAAAATTAATGGGAATTGAAGTTCCGAGAAGAGCAGATTTTATAAGAGTAATTATTACTGAGCTCATGAGAATTGCAAATCATCTTGTCTGGTTAGGCACACAGGCTAATGATATTGGAGCAGTGACTGTTTTACTCTATTGTTTCCGTGAAAGAGAAGAAATTCTTGATATTTTTGAAATGTTCTGTGGGGCAAGATTAACCCTTAATGCTTTTCGAATTGGAGGTCTTGCCAATGATATTCCTCCCGGTTTTAAAGAAAAAGTCAAAAATTTTATTGAACGTTTTCCAAAATACATAGATGATTATGAAAGGTTATTAAGTGAAAATAGAATATGGCTTCAGCGAACAAAAAATGTTGGTATAATCACTGCTGAGGAAGCAATAGATTTAGGTCTAAGTGGACCGAGTCTAAGAGCTTCAGGAGTAAAATGGGATATTCGCAAATCAAATCCTTATGCAGTTTATGATGAATTAGAATTTGACATTCCAACAGGAGAAGTTGGAGATGTTTATGATAGATACAAAGTGAGAATTGAAGAAATGAGGCAGAGTGTTCGGATAATAAAGCAGGCTCTGGAAATGATGCCAGAAGGAGAAATTAGAGCTAAAGTTCCTCGAATTATTAAGCCTCCACCGGGAGAAGTCTATCATTCGATTGAAGCTCCAAAAGGAGAATTGGGATTTTACATTGTAAGTGATGGGTCAACCATGCCCTATAGAGTGAAGATACGAGCTCCTTCTTTTGTAAATTTACAGGCTTTATCAAAAATGATAGAAGGCCATTTAGTGGCTGATATAGTCGCAATAATTGGTTCAATTGATATTGTCTTGGGAGAGGTTGATAGGTGAATATTTTTATTGATTATATTCTTATTCCAATAATCAAAATCTTTATAGTGATAACTTTTGTCTTTGTAGCGGTTCTGATTTTAATCTGGATTGAACGAAGATTTCAGGGTTTTGTGCAATCCCGTTTGGGTCCTAATAGAGTCGGTCCTCAAGGGATATTGCAGAGTGTTGCTGATGCCTTAAAATTATTAACAAAGGAAGATGTAGTTCCCCATCAAGTTGATAAATTCATTTTTAACCTATCCCCTGTTATTGCCTTTGTAACTGCCTTGGTGGTTTTTGCTTTTATTCCTTTTGGAACAGAATTTGCCATTTTTGGAAAAAAAATATCCCTTTATTTAGCAGATTTAAATGTGGGTTTATTATTTATAATAGGCTTTAATTCAATTGGAGTCTTTGGGATAATTTTGGGAGGTTGGGCTGCAAAAAGTAAATACCCCTTGCTCGGAAGTCTTCGTTCTGCTTCTCAGATGATAAGTTATGAGGTGGCTCTGATAATGTCATTAGTAAGTGTTCTCTTTTTTACCCATTCCTTAAGCCTCGTTGAAATTGTTAAAGCTCAACAGGAAATGAAAGTATGGTTTGGTTTTATTCAGCCTGTTGCTCTTTTTATTTTCTTTGTTGCTGGGGTTGCTGAATCTAACAGACTTCCCTTTGACCTTCCAGAAGCAGAAAGTGAACTCGTGGGCGGATTCCATACCGAATACAGTGGCATGAAATTTGCCTTCTATTTCGTTGCTGAATTTGCTCATGTATTATTTTTCTCTGCTCTTGTAACAATTCTCTTTTTTGGTGGATGGTTAAGACCCTTCCCAAATGTAAACTGGTTGAGTTTTCTTGATTATATTCCCCCTGTTTTCTGGTTTCTTGGCAAGCTGGCATTCTTTGTTTTCCTTTTTATGTGGATGAGAGCAACATGGCCAAGGTATCGTTATGATCAATTAGAGATGATAAGCTGGAAATGGCTTATTCCATTAGCGTTAGCCAATATTTTTATAACTGGATTCATAGTAATTCTGGTGAAATGATTAAGAAAATTCTGCAAAAAATATTTTTAATTGATTTAATAAAAGGCTTATTAGTAACTCTTAAATATTTCTTTCTTGGAAAGATTACTGTTCAATATCCTGAAGAAAAGCTTAAATTACAACCCCGATTCCGAGGGCTACTTAGATTATATAAAGATGAACAGGGGAATGACCTGTGTATTGCCTGTGGGCAGTGTATTCGTGCTTGCCCTGATTCATTGATTTCAATTTACTCTGAAAGAGGACCTGATAAAAAACTACGCCCAGTTACATGGACATTCAATCTGAGTCGCTGCATGTTCTGCGGGCTATGTGTGGAAGCTTGTCCAACAAACGCCATTCGTTTTTCTCATGAATATGAATTGGCTGTTTATGATAAGAAAAAACTTTATATTCATAAAAAAGATATGTACCTTGATGAGAATACAAGGAAATATTTTAAGGAGAGTTGATGAGTTTTTATAGCATTTTTATTTATTTTTTCGGGATTTTGAGTGTTGTTTTAGGGATAATGGTCATTACTCGAAAAAATGCTATTCATAGTGCTGTTTATCTAATTTTCTGCATATTATCCATTGCAGGGCTGTTCTTCTTACTTCAGGCTGAATTTATGGGGGTAATTCAAATCATTGTATATGCTGGCGGAATAATGGTTATTTATGTCTTCACTATTCTTTTAATTAAATTGGAAGTTGTCGAGGGATTAAAAAGAAAATGGGAGATTAAATTTTTAACAGCTCTTATTTTCTTAGCCTTATCGGCTGAAATAATATATTTATTACTGAAAGGAAAAGTTCCTTTTCTTCCAGAAGAACACGGCATAGCAAGAGGAACTGTTCAGGCTGTTGGTTCTTCTCTCCTTAGAGATTATCTTATTCCCTTTGAAGTAGCTTCTTTACTTCTATTAGTTGCTATGATTGGTGCTATTATGCTTTCAAGAAAAAAAGTTTAAAAGGATGGTAAGAGATGGTTCCACTTAATCATTTGTTGATTTTGGGTTCAGTAGTTTTCTTAATAGGAATATTAGGCGTTTTAATAAGAAGGAACATCATTATTATATTAATGTCAATAGAGCTTATTCTTAATGGAGTAAATATTATTCTTATAGCTTTTTCCTATTATTTAAATTCAATAAAAGGACAGATCTTTGCTTTATTTATTATTACGGTTGCTGTGGCAGAAGCAGCTCTTTGTTTTGGATTAATTGTGGCTTTTATGAGGAATAAAGATACCTTTGATATAGATAAGATGAATATAATGAAAGG
>CAZWBN010000049.1:0-12243 GCA_964632095.1 uncultured Clostridia bacterium
CAAATATAATCTGCACTGATAAAACAGGAACATTAACAAAAAATGAAATGACTGTAAAAAAAGTATTTATTAATCATAGTTTAATTGAAGTTACAGGGGAAGGATATGCTCCTGAAGGAAAATTTATTTTTAAAGATAATAATATCAATACAAAGGATTTGGAATTATTATTAAAAATCGGGCTTCTTTGTAATAATGCAAATCTTGTCCATGAGGAAAAATGGCAAATCATAGGAGATCCAACCGAGGGAGCACTCATTGTATCTGCCTTAAAAATGGGACTGGATAAAAAGGAGCTTGAAAAGAAATTCCCAAGAATTGAAGAAATACCCTTTGAATCAGAGAGAAAACTTATGACAACAATACATGAGCATGACAATAAAAAAATTGCTTTTGTTAAGGGCGCTCCCGATATTATTTTAAAGAAATGCGTTTATATCCAAATTGGAGGAAAAATTAGAAAAATAACAGAGGAGGATAAGAAAATCATTTTAAAAGCTAACCAGGAAATGGCAAATAAAGCGCTTCGAGTACTGGGTTTCGCCTACCGGGAAATAGAAGAAAGCGAAAAATTAGAGGAAAAAAACATTGAAAGAAACCTTACTTTTGTGGGTTTGCAGGGAATGATTGACCCTCCAAGGGAAGAGGTAAAAGAAGCAATTAAAAAATGTAAATCAGCGGGCATAAAAATAATAGTTATTACAGGTGACCATAAATTTACTGCTATTGCAATTGCAAAGGAACTTGGATTAATTGAATCTGATGAAAAAGTTCTTACAGGTGAGGAACTTAACAAAATAGATGATGAACAACTATTTGAAATTGCTGATAAAATCGTTATTTATGCTCGTGTTAGCCCCCATCATAAAGTGAGAATTTTAAATGCACTGAAAAGAAAAGGCTATGTAGTTGCAATGACTGGAGATGGAATTAATGATGCTCCCGCATTAAAAAAAGCAGACATAGGAATTTCAATGGGAATTACAGGAACAGATGTAGCAAAAGAAGCATCAGACATGATTCTGGTCGATGATAATTTCGCCTCTATTGTTAATGCAGTTGAAGAAGGCAGAGGAATATATCAGAGTATTAAAGAGTTCGTTCAATATACCCTATCTTCTAATCTCGGAGAAATTCTTGTTATTTTTCTTGCAATTTTAATCGGATGGCCATTACCCTTAATTGCTATTCAGATTTTATGGGTCAATTTGCTTACAGATGGATTGCCCGGACTTGCTCTTGGTTTAGACCCTTTTGATAAAATTGTAATGAGAAAACCTCCGAGAAAAAAAGAAGAAAAAATTGTTAATAAAGAGGTAATCGAGAATATTTTAATTGTGGGAACAGTAATGTGTATAGGAACTCTCCTGCTTTTTAATTATTATGGACTCGGAAATGTTAAAGCTCGCTCAGTTGCTTTTACCACCCTCGTCATGTTTCAACTGTTTAATGTCTTGACTTATAGGGCTAAAAAATTCAAAATAGAACTTCATAGAAGCAAATTTTTAATAAGCTCAGTAATTATTTCATTAATTATGCAAATTGTAATTTTATATCCACCTCTAAATATTGCATTTAAAACGACCCCTCTTAATGGAGTAGACTGGATAAGAATAATGTTAATATCATTTACTCTATATATAATTCTTGAAATAAGAAAACTTTTTAGAAATAGAAAATTGAAAATATACAGCAATTATGCTAATTTTTCCAAATAAAGGAGGAATAATGAGAAAACTAAAAATTTTGTTAATTCTTTTGTTTTCAATAACAATTTTTCTTTTTCCTCAGGAAAAACCAACTTTTTATTATGAAAAAACAATATTGAAACCAGGGGTAAATTTCGAATATCTTTTGAGGAAACTTGACACCGATGAAGCTGTAAATCCTTCTTTAAAAGCATATTTGATTTCGTTCAAGGCTGATTCTGAGATAAGTGAAAGAATTACAATAAGTTTATGGATAGGAGGAATTCTTTCTAAATATGATAATATGATTTTTAAAGGTATTCCTATTTCCCTTAAAATCATGGAAAAAGAAAGTGGAACAGTTTATGGACTGTTAGCGGGTGGAGGAATGGATATTAAAATAGCTGAGTATGAGAATTTAAATTTTAATCTATTTGGAAAAATTGATTATTGTTTTGGCATTGAAAAAAACTGGGATATAACAGAACTCGCAGTTCCAGGAAAAGCAAAGGGTAGATCTAACTGGGGAAGAGTATGTACTGGCCCAAAAATTGTTTACTTAATTTCTGAATCAATAAAACCATATGCTGGACTTGTCTTTGACCATATTTTTGGAAAATTCAACATGGATGAGACAATTTCAAGTCTTGAAGGCTCAGAAAGTAAAAAATTTAATTCTAAAACCTCATTTGGCATATTATTGGGTGGAGAAATTGAAATCTATGAAGGATTTGAATTAAATGGAGGAGCAATTATTTATCCTGCGGGAGAAAACTTAAATGTATTTGGTGGTTTAAAATACTCATTTTAAAGGAGTAAAAAATGAGAAGAGAAAAAATATTGATTTTTATAATATCAATATTGGTGATAATTTTATTTTTAAATTTTAGGGATTTCAAAAGAGAAAAAAAAGTTTTTAAGAAGAATCCAAAATTTTTAAATCTTGTCTTTAATGTTAAACCAAAATCAAATTACTTGGAAGATGAAATCCTTGTGAAATTTAAGCCTTCTGTTTCTTTTGATCATGTTGAGGCGATTGTTTCATCCTATCAAACGAAAAAGGTAAAAAGGATACCAAGAATAAATGTTTATGTATTAAAAATATCTTCAGAGTATAGTGTGGAAGAAATGGTTAAGGCTTTTCAGGATAACCCCTATGTGGAATTTGCTGAACCAAATTATATTGCCCATATAACTATTACACCAAATGATGACTTCTTTGATTATCAGTACGCGCTTCACAACAAAGGTCAGGAAGTAAGTCCTGGTGGACCATCAGGTAAGGTGGATGCTGATATAAATGCTCCGGAAGCATGGGATGAAGAAAAAGGGAAAGAAGATGTTATTATAGCAATAATTGACACTGGAATTGATTTAAACCATCCAGATTTAAAAAACAAAATTTACTCAAGCGGTTATGACTTCGCAAATAATGACCCAATTGCACAGGATGACCACGGACATGGCACCCATTGTGCGGGTATAGTTTCAGCTGACACAAATAATAAAGAAGGAATTGCAGGAGTAGCATGGAATTGTAAACTTCTCCCCGTCAAGGTTATGGATAAAGAAGGATATGGAAAATATAGTTGGATTAGTGAAGGAATAATATGGGCATCTGCCCAGGGTGCTGATATTATAAATTTAAGTCTTGGTGGCGAATTCCCTTCAGATACATTAAGAGCTGCACTCCAATACGCTTATAATAAGGGGATAGTAATTGTAGCTGCAGCTGGAAATGAAGGAAAAGCAGTTCTCTATCCAGCTGCATACGATGAGTATTGTCTTGCAGTTGCAGCAACTGATTACAATGACTTAAGGGTTTCTTTCCTTACCTATTCATGGGAATCAAATTTCGGTCCAGAAATTGATGTTTCTGCACCAGGAGTAATGATTCTCAGCACTTATCCTGTTTCTCTTACTCCTTCTGGTTATTTACCTTATGCCTGGGGTTCTGGAACATCTATGGCTGCACCTCATGTAGCTGGACTCGCTGCCCTACTTAAATCATTAAAACCGTGGTTAACTGTTCAGCAAATAATGGATATTATACGATATACCTGTGATGATATAAATTCTGATAATTATTCAGGAAAGGATGATTACCTTGGTTATGGTAGAATAAATATGGAAAAAGCTATTGTTCCTATTATACTTAAATGATTACCTTCTTAAGGATTAGAAATTTAGCAATTATCCAAGACCTTGAAATAGAATTCAAGGAAGGTTTTAATATTTTAACAGGTGAAACAGGGGCTGGAAAATCGATTATTATTGATGGTATAAAGCTTGTTCTTGGAGAAAAAGCCTCTTCAGATTTAATAAGAACAGGAGAAAAAAAAGCAACCATTGAGGCTATATTTTCTTTTCCGGATTTAGGTTTTCTTAAAAACTCATTCCCAGAGTTCTCTCAGGAAAAAGAGATATATATACAGAGAGAAATATCAGTAACTGGAAAGGGAAAAGCCTATATAAATGGCACCCTTGTTCCTGCTTCTAAATTAAAAAAACTTGGTGAAAAGATAATTGATATTTATGGGCAGAATGACCATATTTTCCTCCTCTTTCCTGAAAATCATCTCGACTTTCTGGATTATTATGGAGAGAATTTAAATTTAAGGGAAGAAATTGCGAATTTAGCAAGAGAATTAAAATCTCTTTATGCGAGGAAAAAAGAGCTTGAGGAAAAAGAGAGAGAAAGAGAGCAAAAACTTGATTTTTATTACTTTCAGATAAATGAAATAGAAAAAGCTAATTTAAAAGAGGATGAAGAGGAAGAACTTTTAAAACAGAGAAAAAGATTGAGGAATGCTGAGAAAATCTTATCATTAGCAAAGGAAGCCCTTGAAATTTCGAGCGAAAGGGATGATTCTTTAATTTCTCTTTTGTCCCATTTGAAAAATAATATTTCCAGCTTAAGTGAATACGAAAATGAATTCAAATCATATTTAGAATCGCTGGACGAATCTTCAATAATAATAAATGAACTTATCCAATCCCTTATAAATTTAATTGAAAAAGTTGAGATAGACCCTGCCCAGCTTGAAAAAATTGAGGAAAGACTGGATTTAATTGATAAATTAAAAAGAAAGTATGGGAATTCAATAAAAGAAATACTTGATTATCTTAAAAAAATAAAAAAAGAAGTTAAAAATTTAAGGGGATTAAAGGAAAATCAGGAGGAATTAGAAAATTTAATTAAAGAAAAATTCTCTGAATATTGTAAAAAGGCAATTCTCCTTTCCAGTAAAAGAAAAGAAGATGCAAAAAAGCTTGAAAAAGAAATTGAGAGAGAAATTTCTCTTCTTGGGATGGAAAAAGCAAGATTCAAAGTTAATTTTAAAACAGAGGAATTAAAAGAGTTCGAGATTGATAAAATAAAGGAAAAAGGAATTGACGAGGTTGAATTCTATATAAGTCCAAATCCGGGAGAGGATTTGAGAGCCCTCAAGAAAATAGCCTCAGGAGGAGAACTTTCAAGAATAATGCTTGGACTTAAATCAATTGGAAAAGAAAAGGAATTTGGAAAAACTCTCATATTTGATGAAATTGATGCTGGAATAGGTGGAAAAACTGCAGAAACAGTTGCAAGGAAACTAAAAGGGTTAGCTAAGTTTCATCAGGTTATATGTATTACTCACCTTCCTCAGATTGCATCCTTTGCTACCTCACATTTTAAAATCGAAAAAGAAGTAAAAGGAGGAAGAACCTATGCTAATGTAAAGTTTCTTGATTTTAAAGAAAGAGCCGAGGAAATAGCAAGATTAATTTCTGGATTCAAAATCACTCCAACTTCCCTCAAAAATGCAGAAGAAATGCTTCGTCAGAATTTAAAAGAATAAAACAATTTTTAATTTTTATTTTGATTTCGCCAATTTTTTCAATCTTTTCAGTTTTGCTTTGAGGTTTTTATCATCGGGTTTTAGCTTTACTGCCTTTTCAAGAATTTTCACTGCTTCTGGATAATTTTTCAATTTTTCATTTATCTTAGCAGTCAGCAAAAGAAGCGACAAATTTTCAGAATCAATTTTTAGCCCTTTTTCAGCATAAGAAAGGGCTTTATTTAAGTCCTTCCTGTAATTCAAATAAAAGTATGTAATTGAGAAATAAAGATATGATTTATCAGGTTTGTTCTTCAACTCATTTTTCAGTAGATTTTCCGCCTCATCAAGTCTATTTAAATCCCTATATGCACGAAGCATCCAAGAGAGAGCTCCCTGACCATAATCAGATTCTGGATATTTAAGAAAGAGTTCTTTCCAGTATTTCAAACCTTTTTCAGGATTTTCTTTTACGCGAGAATAATACCTTCCAAGAACAAACAGGGCATTGTCAGCATAATCCGACGAATTTTCAGGGTCCAATTTAACAATTCTGGTTAATAACTCAATTCCTTTTTTCTCATCTCCTCTTAAAAGAATTCTCTCACCTACCTGAAAAAGCAATTCTGGATTGTCAGGATTTTTCTCCAGTTTTTTCTGAAGCTCTGGTAACGGGTCTTTTCCTTTTGAATATTTCTTCAAAAGATTTACAAACCATTCTTTGCCTGCATATCCTATAATTCTGTCAATCTCCTTTCCTTCTGGATTAAGCAAAACAACTGTTGGCAAACTGATAATTCGATATTCTCTTTTTATTTTTTGACCGTAGGATGTATCAAAATCGACCTTAACGCAGATTAAGCTTTTAAAAAGTTCCTCTCCTGTATCAGATTTAAAGATTTCCTTTTCGAGTTTCTGGCAATAAGGACACCATTCAGCAGATACAGCAAGAACTATATTCTTATTTTCTTTTGACGCTAATGCCAAGGCTTCTTCTACATTATTAAAACATTTGACCTCTGAAAATAAATGAGTGCCTCCTATTAAAAAGAAAATAATTATAAATGCTAAATAAATCTTTCCCCTTCTCATTTCTTCCTCCTTCCAAAGGATTATATTAAATTTTTTAAACGAAAGTCAATTTTTACGATAAAAATAGTAATTTTTAATGTAAATTTCTTCAAAAATTTCACTTTTTCGGAAAAGTGAAAAATTCGTATTAAAATTCTCCGTAATTTTAGATTGGACATTTGAGGATCGAATATTTTTGCGAAATTTTAAAAAATTAAAAGTTATATGTTATATTTATTAGTAAAAATGAAATTTTTTATAAAGACATTTGGTTGTCAGATGAACGAGAATGATTCAGAAAGAATGGGGGGACTATTGTGCTCAGCAGGATGGGAAAAAACAGATGAAGAGAAAAAAGCAGATTTAATAGTTGTTAATACATGTGCTGTTAGAGAAAAATCAGAGGAAAAACTTTTTTCCTATCTTGGAAGACTTAAAAATTATAAGCGAAGAAATAATACTATTATTGGTGTAACTGGTTGTGTTGCTCAACTTGAAAAGGACAAAATTTTTGAGCGAGCTCCTCATGTTGATTTTATTCTTGGACCCCATAATTATTTCAAAATAAATGAAATAGTTCAGAAAATTCTTAATAAAAATGAAAAATTAATTGAAACTAAATGGCATAAAGAATGGAGAGAGATTCCGGAAGATTGTATTTTAAGGAAAAGTCAGGCAATTGCCTATGTTACTATTATGGAAGGGTGCAATAATTTCTGCGCCTATTGCATTGTTCCATTTACAAGAGGAAGGGAAAAATATCGTCCTTTCTGGAGCATTATCAAAGAAGTTGAGCAGTTAGTTCAGCAGGGTTATAAGGAAGTTCAGTTGCTCGGACAGAATGTCAATTCTTACTTTGATATCCGGGAAGGAAAAAGTTTTGTTGATTTATTGACGGAAGTAAATAAAGTGGAAGGAATAGAATGGATAAGATTTATCACTTCTCATCCTAAAGATTTCACGAAAGATATAGCCAATACCATGAAGGATCTGGAGAAAGTCTGTCCACAGCTTCACCTTCCTGTTCAGGCAGGTTCAACATCCGTGCTTCAGAGAATGAGAAGAGGATACACAAGAGAAGATTACTTAGAAAAAATAAATTATTTAAAAAAAATAATTCCAGATATTAGCTTGAGCACTGACATAATTGTTGGATTCCCAAGTGAAACAAGAGAAGAATTTGAAGAAACATTAAGTCTTTTAAAAGAAGTTGAGTTTGATAACATCTTTTCATTCAGATATTCAGAAAGACCCTATACACTGGCTTCAAGAATGGACGACAATGTTCCATATGAGGAAAAAATCAACCGTTTAATAGAGCTTCAAACACTGCAAAAGGAAATTCAAATAAAAAATAATAAGAAGAAAATCGGTAAAACTTTTAAAGTTCTTGTCACAGGAAAAAGCAAAAAAGATAAAAACATGTGGACAGGAAGAAATATTTACAATCAGGTGGTTAATTTCAAAGGGAATGATTTAAAAATCGGCGAATTCGTAAATGTCTTAATAACCGATGTCGGACCTTACAGTTTAAGAGGAAAACAGGCGAAATAGTTTATTACTACCTATCTCTTTCGGGAACTATAAATTCAAGCTGGTCATAGAGTTTTAGTTTTTCTTTTATGACTTTTCCTGATTTGAGTTCAAGGACATACTGAGCTGGAAGACGAGAAATATAAGAAGGGCATGGCATTCTTTTACATGGAGGGACATTCTCTTCTATATGAACAATTCTCCTGTCCTTATCAAGCCAGATTATATCAATTGGAAAATTCATGTTTTTCATCCAGAAAGAATAAAATCCTTCAGCTTCAAAAATAAAAAGCATCCCCTCGTTGTCTTCTATTTTCTCACGAAACATCAAACCCCTTGCCCGCTCCTCATCTGTAATTGCAAGCTCAGCAACAATTGAATTTCCATTAGGAAAATAAATTTTTACAAATTTCTTTTTTTGATTACCACAGAATAATAATAAAGGAAAAAATATAAAAATAATTAAAAACTTCAATTTTTTTACCCTCCAACTCCACATCTTCCTTTACTTCCCCGATTTTCGTTTTCCGATTTTCGTTTTCCGATTTCCGATCTTAGTGTGTAGATACAAGAGGAACAAATCTCACAGGAATTAATTTTTTCTTTTTAAATTTATTCTTTTGACGGATAACAAGAACCAGCTCCTGAAAAAAAGAACCAACAGGAATTATCATTCTTCCTCCATCGTCAAGCTGATTCTGTAATGATTCCGGAATTTTAGATGGTGCTGCAGTAACTAAAATAGCATTATATGGAGAATGCTCCTTCCATCCATATGTTCCATCACCTATTTTAAAATATATATTTTCATATCCAAGTTCCTTTAAAACCTTCTGCGCCCTTTTGGAAAGTGATTCAATTATCTCAACCGTATAAACCTCCTTCACAATTTCAGCAAGAATAGCTGTTTGATAACCTGACCCGGTTCCGACCTCAAGAACCTTATCATCTTCTTTTAACTCAAGAATCTCTGTCATGTAAGCAACAATATAGGGCTGAGAAATTGTCTGTCCTTCACCAATTGGCAAAGGTTCATCTTCATAAGAATACTGTCTGTATTCCTCTGGAACAAAAAGATGACGGGGAACTTTCTTCATCACCTCAATAACTTTCTTATCCTTTACTCCCCTTGCAATAATCTGCTCTTCAACCATTCTCTCTCTTAAACTTGCGAATTCTTCCATTACAATTAATTTTGAATTTTGATTTTTGAATTTTGATTTTTAATAAGTCTTTCTCTTACTCCCATTTTCTACTTAAATTCCCAATTCACAATTCAAAATTCATAATTAATTTTTAGTATGCTTTTGCAAAATATACTAAATTTTCTGCCTTTTTACCACAATAAACACAATTTCCTTCCTTCTTTTCTTCCTTTTCCATGGAAATTACTCTGATACTTGCACCTGTTTCATCCTTTATTCTGTCTTCACAATCCTGATTTCCGCACCAGAAAGTTTTAATGAAACCTCTCTTATTTTCAATAATTTCCTTAAATTCGTCATAGTTATTAACAGTATGTGTATTTTTTCCGAGAAAATCGAGCGCCAGATCATAAAGAGATTTCTGAATTTCTTCAAGAAGGGGAGGTATTTTTTCAATCAGAACATCCTGAGAAACTGCAATTTTTTCCCTGTTATCCCTTCTTACAAGAACAACCTGTTTCTTTTCCATATCCTTTGGACCAACCTCAATTCTTAAAGGAACTCCTCTCATCTCCCAGTCAGAATATTTCCAGCCAGGAGTATATTCCTCTCTTGAATCAAAATGTGCCCTTACACCAATTTTCTTGAGTTCTTTTTCAATATGGTCAGCCTTTTTATAGATTTTTTCCTTCCATTCATTCGCAGGAATTGGAACAATAACCACCTGTATTGGAGCAATTCGAGGAGGAAATTTAAGTCCTGAATCATCTCCATGAACCATTATCAGTGCTCCAATTAATCTTGTTGAAACTCCCCAGGAAGTCTGCCATACATACTGTAAATTCTGATTTTTGTCTTCAAATCTTATATTAAATGCCCGAGAAAAATGCTGTCCCAGATTGTGAGAGGTTCCTGCCTGAAGAGCTCTTCCATCAGCCATTAATGCCTCAATTGAATATGTTCTGAGCGCTCCTGCGAATTTTTCTCTTTCGGTTTTTTTACCTGCAATAACAGGAATAGCTAAATCACTTTCAACAAACTCCTTATAAATCGAAAGTATCCTCAATGTCTCTTCCTCAGCCTCTTCTTCTGTCGCATGAGCAGTGTGTCCCTCCTGCCATAGAAATTCTGTTGTTCTAAGGAATGGACGGGTAACTTTTTCCCAGCGAACAATATTTGCCCATTGATTGATTAAAACCGGCAAATCTCTCCATGACTTAATCCATTTTGCATACATACTGCATATAATAGCTTCTGAAGTCGGTCGAACTGCAAGCCTCTCCTCCAGTTCTTCATCTCCGCCATGTGTCACCCATGCAACCTGGGGAGCAAAGCCTTTAACATGTTCAGCTTCTTTTTTAAGAAAACTCTCAGGGATAAATAGCGGAAAATAGGCATTCACATGACCTGTTTCCTTTAATCTCCTGTCAAGAAGCTCCTTTATTTTTTCCCATATTGCATATCCATAGGGTCTTATTACCATCATACCTTTCATTGGAACATAATCAACAAGTTCTGCTTTTCTTATAATTTCAATATACCATCTTGAAAAATCCTGGGATTTTGGTGTGATTTCCTTTACATATCTTTCCTCACTCATGGCTCACTCTACACCTCTAAAATTTTTTAACTGAATTAGCAAATAATTAGCAAACAGTGAAAAATTAAATACGAAAAGAAAGACCTCCTCTCAAAAGGAATCCATTCCAGATTCCTGCATCAATTAATAAATGAAGATTTTTTGTAATCTCTCCTTTAATTCCAAAATTTAATTGAATAATAGGGACTATTGAAGGAATATCCTCAATATCTTTGAGATTCTCTTCCCCCTCAATAGTCTCTGATTCTAATTCATTTTCATCTGCATTATAAAATTCACCTATTAATGAATAGCTTGTATTTCCATTAAGAGGGGCTACTCCGAAGCCAAAAGTAAAATATGGTCTAACACGCCAAGAAGGTTTTATATCCCAGCGAAAACTGATATTGTATGAAAGTGGCTCCATAATGAAATCCCCTTCTGCATTCAAATCCACATATGAGCCATTTGTGAATTCATCCCGAACCTTCCCATCAAGTGAAAGTTCCATTCTTGTTTTTTCAATTGAAAAACCAATACTGAATGAACCATTTTCTCCACCTGGATAAAACCTTATCTCAAAACCATAATTATTTCCTGATGAATCAAAATTAACATCCTGTGAATAATAAGCCTCAATTAAATCAGGATGTTCTTTTAAAATTTCATTCTTAAATTCTTCTTCTATAGCATCATTTGCCATATCTTCAATCACACCTTTTAACAAGTTCAAACTCCAGGTTGAATAATGAACATTAAATTCCCATTTTCCCTTTGCTGGAAGATTCTGAACTGAGAAAATAAAACAGAAAACAGTAAAGAAAATTAAAATTTTTGACTTCAAAATAACCCTCCTTAATTAAATTTATTATTAAAAAATTTGGAATTTGGTGTTTGATATTTTGAATTTTTCATAAATTATTCTTCTTCAGGAGTTATTCTCCCTTCTTTTATTGCCTCCTGAATTATCTTTTGCTGGAGGTGAGCAGGAACTTCTTCATAATGGGAAAATTCCATATAATAAGAGCCTCTTCCACCGGTTATTGATGTTAAGGTTGGTTCAAAATCCAGCATTTCAGCCATAGGGACCTGAGCTTTTATTATTCTCATATTTCCTTTCTGGTCAATACCGAGGACCTTACCTCTTCTACCGTTCAGATTCCCCATAATATCACCCATGTAAGCTTCCGGAGTATAAACATAAACATTCATTATTGGTTCGAGAATCGTTGGTTTTGCTTGCTTCATTCCTTTCTTAAATGCCATGGAAGCTGCTATTTTAAAGGCAATATCTGAAGAGTCAACTTCGTGATAGGATCCATCATAAAGGGTTACCTTAAAGTCAACTACAGGATAACCTGCAAGAACTCCTTTTTGACGCGCCTCCTGAATGCCCTTTTCAACTG
>CAZWBN010000050.1:0-9709 GCA_964632095.1 uncultured Clostridia bacterium
TAATTCTTCAACAGCCCTTTTTGGAGGCTTATTTTCATAAATTATCTCATAAACTCTTTCTACGATAGGCATCTCGACCTTTTCCCTTTTGGCGAGCATATAAGCAGACCATGTAGTATTTATTCCTTCAGCCACCATTTTCATTTTAGAACTAATCTCATGTATTTTTTTTCCTTTTCCTAATTCATAGCCTACATATCTATTTCTGCTTAATTTACCAAAACATGTAAGAATTAAATCTCCCGTCCCAGCAAGCCCTGAAAAAGTCTGAGGCGAAGCTCCGAGTTTCACGCCAAGTCTTGTAATTTCAACCAATCCTCTTGTCACAAGCGCAGCAAGAGAATTCATACCATAGCCGAGTCCATCAATTATCCCTGCTGCAATTGCAATTACATTTTTTAAAGCCCCTCCTAACTCAACTCCTAATACATCATTATTAATATAAGGGCGAAAATAGGATGATGAGATAGTTTTTTGGATGAACTGTGCAACTTTTTTATTTTTACTTGCAATTACTACAGTTGTGGGATGCTTTTTCATCACTTCAAGGGCAAAACTTGGACCAGAAAGCACTGCTAAATTTTTAATAACTTCAGAATCAAAAATTTCCTGCATAACTTGACTCATAGTTTTTAAACTCTTTTTCTCAATTCCTTTGGTCAAGCTAATTATTATTTTATTTTTTTTAATGTAAGGAGCTATCCGATTATATATTTCTCTGCAATATTGTGATGGAACAGCAATAAAAATTAATTCCGAGTTTCCAACTACTTCTTCGAGTGTATTTGAAGGGCGTAATTTTGGAGGAAAAATAAATCCTGGGAGAAAAACTTTATTTTCTCTGGATTTTATTGCTTCTTCATAAACTTCTGGCTCTCTTATCCAGAGGAAAGTTTCTATCTCAAGGGAAGCAAGATGAATGGCAAAAGCAGTCCCCCACGAACCTCCCCCAATTACGCTCGCCGTGTTTCTTTTTTTAAAATCGATCATTTTTTGGAGCCCCTTATTTTTCTCTCTTCGCCTCTAATCAATCTCTTTATATTTTCTTTATGGCGATAGATAATCATAATTGAAATTAGAGAAATAATTAGAATAATAGGTGTTGGTTTTTTAAAAATGAGGAGAATAGTCGGATACAGCACAACTCCAGTAAGAGAAGCTAATGAGACATAACCAGTAATTGTTATCAGTACAATTGCTATAATCGAAATTATTAATGCTCCTACAAAGAAAATTCCTGTGAAAACTCCAAGAGCAGTGGCAAATCCTTTCCCCCCTTTAAATTTTAAATAAATAGAATAAATATGCCCAACACATGCAAAGAGGCCTCCTACTGAAGCTAAGACTGCATTGTCAAAAAATTTTAAGCCAACCCATACCGGAAGAAAACCTTTCAGAAAATCAAAAATCAGGACAGGAATTCCAAGGGAAAGCCCCTTCACTCTTGTTACATTAGCAAAGCCTATATTTCCACTTCCGAATTTTCTTATGTCCTTTTTCTCGCTTAACCAGAATAAAATATAGCCTGTTGGTATTGAGCCAAGTAGATAGGAAAAAATTAAATACAATGCAAATTTCATCTTAGATTAATCCGGGCTAATGGAATATATTCTGCCCCCTGTGGTTTTAAAATACTTTGAAATAGAATTACTTCTTTTACTTTTACTTTACCGAAAAATTTGTCTTCATATTTCTTAAGTTCTTCTTTAATTGAACCGAGCCGGGCAGGAAATTTCACTCTTCCTAATGTTAAATGAGGAACAAACTTTCTTCCTTCTTCAGGAAATCCCATTTCTTTCAAATTCATCTCTATTTCTTTCTGGAATTCATTTAAATAATCATTATGCTCTATCCTCACCCACAATACCCTCGGTGGTTTTTTCTCTGATGGAAAGCACCCGGTTCCTTTGACCAAGAGAGAAAAGGAAGAAAATTTTTTAGCTGATTTTTTTAATGAATCAGTTATTTCCTGAACTCTTGAAGGAGGTGTTTCTCCTAAAAATTTTAATGTTAAATGGATATTTTCAGGACTAACCCACTTCACTCCCTCACCTTTAGTTTTCAGTAAATTAATCAATTCTCCTAAAGCTCTTTTTACCTCACTTGTAAGTTCAATTGCTATGAATAATCTCATTTTTTATATTGGTTAAATGTAAAAGATGAAAGGTAAAATGTAAATGGTAAAATGTGAAATGTAAATTGATAGTATTTTTTACTCATGTTTTTTGAAGTAAATGCCTTCTGAGCATATCCAGTGCTTTTTGGGTGGACTGGAATTTTATTGATTCTCTGTCACCTAAAAACTGATTTTTTGTGACTGAAACTCCATTTTTCCAGGCAAGTCCAATATACACGAGTCCCACAGGTTTTTCCGGAGTCCCTCCTGTAGGGCCTGCAATTCCTGTTATTGATAATCCATAATCGGTTTTTGCTACTCTTCTCACCCCGATTGCCATTGCTTCTGCAACTTCTTTGCTTACAGCACCAAATTTTAAAATTAAATCTTTTGGAACCTCCAAATTTTCTATTTTAGCTTCATTGCTATACGTAATAAATCCTCTTTCAAAATAACTGGAACTGCCTGAAACATTCGTAATTCGATTTGAAAGAAATCCGCCTGTACAGGATTCAGCAACTGCTAATGTTTCTTTTCGCTGTTTTAATAATTTCCCAACAATTTCCTCCAGTTCTTCCCCAGAAGTTGAAAAAATGTTATTCTTCAGTCTTTCTTTAAATTTTCCTATCATGTTTTCAACAAGGAATTCTGCCTCTTTATGATCTTTATCAGAATAGCCTGAAATATGAATTACTATTTGCCCTGGATAAGCTAAAATATTCACTTTTGGATTCTCAATGTCCCTGTGTAAATCAGAAATCAGGGTTTCAGTCTGGGATTCTGTTAATCCAGTAATTTTTATGGATTTAAAACAAACAAATCGGTTGCTTAATCTTTTTAAATTATCAAATATGTATTTTTCAAACATTGGTTTTAATTCCTTGGGCGGACCTGGTAGAACAAAAATGAGCTTATTATCTTCCCTTATTTCCATACCAGGTGCTGTCCCCCATTCATTTATTAGGGGTCTTGCCCTTTCCAGAATATAAGCCTGTTTTCTACATATTGAGGGCATTGATAAGCCTCTTTTATTAAATCTTTCTTTAATTTTCTTTTCTATTTCAGGATGATAAATAAGTTTTTTATTTAACGCTTTTGAAAGACATTCTCTTGTTATATCATCCTCGGTTGGTCCTAAACCTCCACACACAATAATTATATGAGACCTCGAAAGAGCCAGTTTTATACATTGAATAATATCCTCTTCCCTATCACCTACAATTGTCTTAAATTTTACCTCAATTCCAATACTATTAAGTTTTTCAGTCAAATAAAGAGAATTCGTATCAACATAATAAGGTGTCAAGAGTTCAGAGCCAATTGCAATTATTTCTGCCTCTAATCCAGACATCATATAAAAATTAAAATTAAATGCATAATTATGCCTGTTATAATTCCTGCTACAAGGTCATCACCCATAACACCCCATCCTCCTGGAAGAGTCTCCACCTTTTTAAGGGAAAAGGGCTTCACTATATCAAGATAGCGAAAAATAAAAAATGCTAAAATAAGATAAACTAATCTTGGAGGAACTAAGAAAATGCCAGCTAATTGACCGCTTACTTCATCAATTACGATTTTTGATGGATCCTCTTCATCTGAGTCTTTTTGGAGAATATTTGAAAAATAAACACCTATTAAAAATATAGAGATAATTAGAAGAATAAATATCACCCAATTCAAACGATATAAAAGAAAATAATAAGCCAAAACTGTCAGAGCACTTGCCGCTGTTCCGGGAAATTGGGGTAAATATCCAACACCAAAAAAAGTCGAGATAATTTTTGATAGTACTTTCAACTGATTATCCTTCCTTTTAAATCATATGTTAAAGCATCATATATTTCAACATTTATAATCGAATCTAAATTATAATATTTTTCATTATCAACAAAAACTACTCCATCTACCTCTGGCGCTTGGCTTTTCAATCGTCCTATAAAAAATTTCTCATTTTGTTTTGTTTTCCCTTCGATCAATACCTCCATCTTTTTACCAATCATTTCTTTATTCTTTTTGTATGAAATTTCCGCCTGCAATTCCATAATCTCCTTTTTCCTTTTTTGCTTGACTTTTGGTGAAACTGGATCTCCTAATGAAAAGGCTTGTGTTCCTTCCTCCCTTGAATAAGTAAAGACTCCCAAACGGTCAAATTGAGCTATTTCACAGAATTGCTTTAAATTTTCAAATTCTCTTTCCCCTTCTCCTGGAAAACCAACTATTAAAGATGTTCGAATTGTAATATCAGGAATTTTTTTTCTTATTTTTTCAATTAGTTCTAAGGCTTTTTTCCCATCGAATTTCCTTCTCATCATATTTATAATTTTTTTATCTGAATGCTGAAAGGGTATGTCAAGATAAGAGCAGATTTTTTCTTCCTGAAGAATTTCAAGAAAGGAATCTGTAATTTCCTCTGGCACACAATAAAGCACCCTGACCCATTTTATTCCTTTAATATCAATTAATTTCTGAAGTAATTTAACAAGACCATTTTTTAATCCCAAATCTTTCCCATAATAAGTGGAATCTTGTGAAATTATATTAATTTCCTTAATTCCTTTTGATGCAAGATTCATAGCTTCTTCAACAATTGAATCAATTGTCCTTGAGCGATAAGGGCCCCTTATAAGGGGAATAGCACAAAAGGAACATTGATGAGAGCATCCCTCAGAAATTTTTAGGTATGTCCATACTGGTGAAGTAGATAGTAAACGGGGATAAGTGTGGTCAGGAAGAAATAATTTATCTGACCAGGGAATTTTATTTTTTTCTATTGCATCTTTAATATATGGATATTCATTAACTCCCAGAAATACATCAACTTCTGGGAATTCTTTTTCAAGTTCATTTCTATATCTCTGACTCAGGCATCCTACAACGATAATCTTCTTTACTCTCCCGGCTTTTTTAAACTTTATAGCTTCAAGTATAGCTTCTATCGACTCTTCTTTTGCTTCTTGAATAAAACCACATGTATTGATTATTATAATTTCAGCATCATGATAGGAATTGGTAATTTTATATCCTGCTCTATCAAGTAATCCAAGCATGACTTCAGTATCCACCAAATTTTTAGCACATCCCAGACTAATTACACCAATTTTGTTCATTGAACTATATATCTGATTATGGATACATGCGATAGAGCATTCGAGGGAAAGGAATTGTCTCTCTTATGTGATCTATTTTGCATATCCAGGCAACGGTGCGTTCTACCCCAAGACCAAAACCCGCATGAGGAACTGTGCCATATTTTCTTAAATCAAGATACCACTGGTAATTTTCAACAGGTAAATTATGCTCTTTTATTTTTTTAAGAAGTAAATCATAATCATGAATCCTCTGCCCTCCTCCTATTATTTCTCCATAACCTTCTGGAGCAAGCATATCCACACAGAGAGCAAGATCTGGATTTTCTGGGTCTGGTTGCATATAAAATGCCTTTACTTTTAGAGGATAATGGGTTACGCAAACTGGTTTTTCAAAACTATTTGATAGTATGGTCTCCTCAGGTGCACCAAAATCATCTCCGAATTCAATTTTTGAACCCTTTTCCTTTAAAATTTCTATTGCCTCTTTGTAGGTAATTCGTGGAAATGGCTTAGTTATTTTCTCCAAAGGTTTGGTATCTCTATTTAGTGTTTCAAGTTCTTTTTTTCTTCTTTCAAGAACTCTTGAGACAATATATACAACTAAATCCTCACCTAATTCAATTACATCGTCCAAAGTAGCAAATGCCACTTCTGGCTCAACCATCCAGAATTCCAGTAAATGTCTTCTTGTTTTTGATTTTTCTGCTCTAAAGGTTGGTCCAAAACAATAAACTTTACCAAAAGCCATGGCTGTGGCTTCATTATACAATTGACCGGATTGACTTAAATAAGCTTTTTCATCAAAATATTTTGTTTCAAAAAGAGTGGTTGTTCCTTCACATGCACTCGGTGTGAGTATTGGAGTATCCATTAATCTGAAGCCTCTCCCATCAAAGAAATCTCTTATTGCCCTGATAACTTCTACTCTTATTTGAAGAATTGCATGCTGCCGGGCAGAGCGAAGCCATAAATGACGATGGTCCATAAGAAAGGATATCCCGTGAGGCTTTGGAGTAATTGGATAATCTTTAGCAATATGAATTATTTCAATATCCTCTACTTCTAATTCATAACCTCCAGGAGCTCTCTTATCTTCTTTCACCTTTCCTCTTATAATAAGGGAAGATTCCTGTGTAAGTTCTTCAAATTTATCAAAAAGAGGATGTTCTTTTTCAGGACTGAAAATCGTGCATTGTAAAATTCCAGTTCCATCCCTAACCAGAAGAAAACGAACCCTTCCGCTCGAACGTTTATTATAAACCCATCCCCTGAGCTCTACCTTCTCTCCCACATATTTTGCAATATCTTCAATATAAACCCATTTCATTTCTTTTTGATTATAAATTAATTAACTAATATGGTCAATTTCTCGAATAAAATCAATAATCGACTAATCAAATTCTTGACTTACTAATAGAGGTTAAGTTTAATATAGTTTAGATTCTTTATAAAATGAATTCTTTTAAGGAGTTCAATAATTAAAGAAATTTTTATAACCTTTGGATGTTTTATTTTTTTTACAATCTATTTGGCATTAGAATATTTTGAATTCAGAAAAAAAGTAAAAAAAATTCCCGTTAGAATTTGTGTTACTGGAACGAGAGGCAAATCAACAATAACAAGACTTATAGCCTTCGCATTAAAGGAGGCTGGTTTTAGAGTGCTTGCCAGAACTACTGGTTCAAAACCTGTAATAATTTGCCCTGACGGAAGTGAAGAGGAAATTGAAAGAAGGGGTTTGCCTTCAATACTCGAGGGAAAGAAAATTTTAAAATTGAGCGATAATTTAAAAATAGATGCATTAGTTCTGGAAATGATGAGCATTACCCCTGAATGCGGATACATAGAATCAATTAAAATGTTTAAGCCTCATATATTAGTTATTACTAATGTTCGGCTTGACCATGTGGCACAGATGGGCAATTCCAAAAAGGAAATAGCAAATTGCTATGCCTCATATATTTCTCCAGGAAGTAAGGTTTTCATTCTCGAGGAAGAATTCCATGAAATTTTTCATTACAAAACCAAGAAAATGGGTGCAGAATTAATTCGAGTCCCCAAATTTTATTGTAAAAAGATAGAGTCGCTGAAATCGTCAATTTTTGAATTTGAAGAAAATTTAAGTCTTGCTCTTGCAATAACTGATTTTCTCGGAATTAAAAGAGAGATTGCCTTAAGAGGAATGGCTAAGGCAAAGCTGGATTTCGGGCATTTAAAAATATGGATTGTGAATTTAAAACTATTTCCATTTCGTTGTTATGCAGTCAATTGTTTTGCTGTAAATGACCCTGAATCCACAAAAAAAACTATTCTCGCTCTTAATAAAATTAAACTTTTAAACGGAAAAAAAATTATTGGTATTTTAAATTTAAGAAAAGATAGAGGAGATAGAACCCTTCAATGGTTAGAAGCTCTTTCTAAAGGAATGTTTTCTGAATTTGAAAAATTCTACCTAATCGGTGAGCATTCTCGCGTTTTAAAAAGAAAGCTGAAATTCTTAAAAAAACAGATTTTTATTCTTAAAACAAAAAATGCTAATAAAATAATGGAAAAAATTTTTGGAAATGAAAAAGAAGATTTTGTTTTAATTGGATTATGCAATATAGGTGATATAGGAATTGAAATTGTAAATTACTGGGAAAAAACTGGGGAACCTTATGTTTTTTGAAACATTTTTAATAGGGATTATAATTGCTGTTTTTTATATTGAAATATTTGATATTTATCCTGGTGGTATAATTGTTCCAGCTTATATAGCGCTTTCACTTGACCATCCCTCAAGAATTCTTGTCACAATTTTCATCGCCTTTTTAAGCCTTTATACTTATAAACTTTTATCTCGCTTTTTAATTCTTTTTGGTAAAAGAAGATTTGTTATGATGATTCTCCTTGGAGCAATCTGGTCTCAGATCTGGCTTTTTCTATTTCCACATTTTCTCTCCAATTCAATTGAATTAAAAGCTATTGGCTGGCTCATTCCAGGACTTCTTGCTAATAATCTTGAAAGACAGAAAATTATTCCAACCTTGGCATCAATGATCACTGTCTCAATTATTACCTATTTTCTTACGAAAATTCTTTTATGGTTTTAAAATGAAGGATATACCCAAGAATCCCTCAAAAAATCAAATAATAATTTTTATTCTTTTCTTAGTCAGTCTTTTATTTTTCATGCTTACAAAATTTTTCCCTTTTAAAGAGGGAAAAACAACCTATAATGAAATGCTAAATGCCTCAAAAATTATGTTAAATGCAATGAGAGCTGTGAAAGAATGTCAGAAAGAAAAAGGAATTTTAATGAATAAGGAAATAGATTTAAATCAAACAGGACTTATAGGAATCAGATATTCTTCAATCACAACAACCAATGGAAATCTTGAAGCTAAGAGGACAACAACAAATCCTAATTTTGCAGGATTAATTGTATTTTTATTAAAAGAAGCAGGTGTTAAAAATGGAGATACAATTGCAGTAGGTGCGTCAGGTTCCTTTCCCGCATTAGTTCTTGCAGTGCTATCAGCATCAAAGGCATTAAACTTAAAAACTCTTTTATTTTTTTCTGTTGGAGCTTCCCAGTGGGGAGCAAATAATCCTGATTTTAATTTGCTTGATATTTTTGATTGCCTCTTTAAAAAAGGAATATTTTCTATAAAACCGATTGCTGTTTCTATTGGAGGAGAAAAGGATATAGGAATGGATATGGCTCCTGAAGGTAGAGATTTAATTATGAAAAAAATTGAGGAGAAAGATATTTATTTTATTTATGAACCTGATCTGAGAAAAAATGTGGAAATTAGAATGAATTTATATAGAAAAAATGCTGGAGGAAGCAAAATCAAAGCTTTTATAAATATTGGAGGAAACTGGGCAAATATTGGTGAAGATCCGGAAATTTTAAAATTAAAACCAGGGATTGTGAGAATAAAGAAGTTCCCTCCCGTAGAAAAAAGGGGAGTAATTTATGAAATGGCTTTAAATAAAATTCCAGTAATTCATCTTTTATATATAAAAGAGCTTATTGAAAAATATGAACTTCCATGGGATCCGGTCCCTCTTCCTGAACCAGGGAGAGGTGGAATATATCAAATTGTTAGAATTAAACAGCCTTCTTTTTTAATTATTACTGCAATATATTTATTATCCATAATCTTGATTTTAATTTTTCGAGATAAATTAAACTCGATAAAAATCAAATAAAATTTTAAAAAATTCCGACTTATATATATGAGGGATAAATTAAGGAGGACTAAAAAATGAAAAAGCATCAAAAATTATCAATTTTTTTAATATTGTTGTTAATTTTGGGGTCTTCTTTGTTTGCTAAAAACAAGAATTCTCTTGTTAATATCTACAAAAATGGTAAAGTAAAATTCATTAAGAAACTGGTGATTTCTGATGAATCACTTCCTGAAGGCGTATTTTTTGAAAGTCTAACCAGTATTGCTCTTGATAAAAATGGAAAATTTATTAATGAAGTTAAAATTATTGGTAATGAAAGTTA
>CAZWBN010000050.1:9809-12206 GCA_964632095.1 uncultured Clostridia bacterium
GGAAGAAAAGGGCAGGGACCTGGAGAATTTGAAATGCCAATAGACATTTATGTGGATAAAAATATTTATGTTTTGGAATTTATAAAAATCCATATTTTTGATAAAAACGGAAAATTTATAAGAACAATAAAACCAGATAATTTTGTTGATTCATGCAGTGAAATGGTAAATGAAAGTTTTCTTGCCAAAGTCACTTCTTATAGAAAAGAGGGCAGGTTTAGTGAAATAGCTATTTTAAATTCAAAAGGGAAAATAATTAAGTCCATAGTAGATTTTCCTTCGCCTCTGCGATCAATAAGAAAAAAGGGAATAGTATTTGGAGTTTTCAATCCCTATGAACCAAGGTTATATTTCTGCCCATTAAAGGGAGGAAAGGGAATTTATGGCTATTCTTCCAGATATAGACTATTTGTGATTAATTTAAAGGGAAAAATTGAACTTATCTTTGAAAAGGCTGAATCTTCCTCTCCGATTTCAAAAAAAGATAAGAACAAATTAATAAATAACTATCTGAAATATCGAAATAAAGAGCTTAAAGGAAAAGACATTAAATTGTCAAAAGGGGATGTAAAGAGAGCGTTTGTTTTCCCTAAATACAGACCTTTTTACAATGAAATAATGTGTGATAATTTGAATAATATTTATATAAGAAAGTTAAATTCAGTTTTGAAAAAGAAAAAAGAAATAACTTTTGATTTTTTCAATTCAAAGGGGTTTTATCTTTATGAAATAAAAATTCCAGAGGAACCTGAAATCATTGGAAACGGCTATATTTATACCTATATTGTGGATGAGGCAGGATATTTTAAAATTAAAAGATATAAAATCAGGAACTGGAATAAGATTAAGAAATTCACCACCTTCTCATTACAAGACTAAGTCTATTCTTCAAATAAAATTAAAAGTTAAATAGTCGATCACAATTTATAGAGATTGTTTTTAAAATGAGACGGAAAATGCCGGCTGTTGCAGGGGGGTGATATGATGAGGTGGGAGCTCTCCCCAGCCGGCACAGGAGAGCCATTAATATGTATAATAAATTTTTGCCATTTTGACAAGAATTTCCCTTTTATTCCCTTAGAAAAAAGAAAGCTTCCAGTAAAAAATATAGTAATTAAAATCGCAATGCATACAATTAAAAATTTTTTTCTTTTCATTTTCTAAACACCCCCTTTTTAAACTATTTTCTCGATTTTTTCTCTGTAAATAACTCCCCTCTTTTTTAATTCACTTAACATAAATTCTACACATTTTGGATTTTCCCCTACAAATTCCGGGGCTGATATTCCAATCCTGATATAAAGTCCCTTTACAATCATCCTAAGAGAAGCTGTTGCTGTATATCCAGTTGTTCTCGCCATAGAATGAGTTTGAGTTTTTTCATCGTAGCGGTCGAACATCTCATAAGTATATCGCAATCTTTTCTTTTCTTTTTTTCCTTCAATTATTATTCGTAATACTGTCAAATCAGCTTCACCTTCCTCCAGTTTCCATTTTGGAAACAATATTTTTGATGTAAAATCTATTGGACGAATCCTCTTTCCATCTATTTCAATTTCTTGTTTACTGAAAAAACCGGTTTCCCTTAATATAAGCATTTTCTCACAATGTCCTGGATATCTAAGGGTTTTCTCTCTCATATTTTTAACTTTAATTGTTTTCAAAAGCGTCCTTAATCCATCAGTGTTGAATGCTTCGAGAGTTCCAATCCCTTCGAAATTTATATATTCTCTATCTGAAAGTGCAGGCTTCGTAACAAGTTTTCCATTCTCTATAAATCTTGCAGGGCGAATATATTCTTCGATAACATCCATTGGCGAAAATACTGCCTTATACTCATAGGGCCATTCTCTTATTTTAGGTAACCCTCCAACAAAAATATACACATTTTCAGTTTCATCTAATAGATGGTCAACATATCCAATTAAAACATTACTCATCCCTGGACATACTCCGCAGTCAACTATTGCAATAACATTATTTTTCTTCGCTAATTCATCCAATAAAAAAGGGTCCTCTTCAAAAAAAGAAATATCAACTATATTTTTTCTGGACCTAATGACTGCCTCTAAGGTTCGAAACCCTATGACTCCAGGCAATGCATTTATAACAAAATCATAATCTTTGACCAAATATTGAATCTTTTCAGGATTAGACAAATCCATTTGTATTGTAGTAACTGGATAGTCTTTAAGTTTATCTAAGGAATTTTTATTGACATCAACTGCACTTACTTGAAATTCCTCCTCCTTCGCAAGGTCAATAGCCATAGGTCCTCCAACCAGACCAGCACCTAAAACAATTATTTTCTTTTTCTCTTTCATTTTAATCTGGTTCAGAAACCTTTATCTTAAAATGATACATAAAATATATAAAGAAAACAAGGGATGATAATAT
>CAZWBN010000051.1:0-12160 GCA_964632095.1 uncultured Clostridia bacterium
ATATTGTTCCTAAGAAATTTGGAATAGAGAAGAAAATTCAAAATTCAATATTCTAATCTTTTCTTTTTAAAAAAGTCGTTTTAAAATATAAATAATATGATTATTTGGTTTAAAAAATTTACTTCAATTTTTCTTTGTTTATTATTTTCTTCTTTTTTAATTAGTTTTGCAAAAGATTATTCTAAAAATGTATTACTTATTGTTATTGATACTTTAAGAAGGGATCATCTAAGTTGCTATGGATATTTTCGGAGAACTTCCCCAACCATTGATAAACTTGCTAAGGAGGGAATATTTTTTACTGATGTAATAAGTCAAAGTTCTCAAACAGCACCTTCTATTGCTTCTCTATTTACTGGATTATATCCACATAATCATGGCGTCTATTTTTATTCTTATAATCAATCTTTCCATCCTTTAAACAAAGATTCTGTTCCCAAATTGTCTGAGCAATTTACAACAATGGCGGAGTATTTTCAAGCTGAGGGATATATTACCCTTGGGGTTGTAAGTAATCCTTGGTTAAAAGCAGATTTTGGATATGCTCAAGGATTTAAATTTTATGAATATATTGAATCTTGGAATGGAAAATATATTAATAGCATTTTTAAAAGATATCTGAATAATCAATTGAAAAAGAAAAAATTTTTTGCATATTTACATTACATGGATGTTCATGCTCCCTATTATAATCCTGAAACCTTTAAAGCACTTTATACTGAGTATAAAGGGGATCACATCTATGGAAATGGGTTTGTGGATGTAATTAATAATGAAGATTTAGAGTATAGTGTAGCTTTGTACGATGAAAGTATAAATTATGTGGATAATTTAATTAAAGAAATTATCGAAGAACTTAATAGAAATAATCTTCTGGAAAATACAATAATAATTCTAACCTCAGATCATGGAGAAGAATTTTATGAACATTTTGGTCTTGGTCATGGAACTTCTCTTTATCAAGAGCAAATCAATACATTTTTTATAATTTATAATCCGTATTTCTTGAATTCAAAAAAAATAAGTAGAAGAGTTAGATTAATAAATCTTTTGCCAACAGTTTTAGATATTTTAAACATTCATTATGATAAAAATAGTATGGATGGAATGAGTCTGTTTCCCGTGATGAGTCAAAACTCTAATAGAAAATTCAGCGAGTATATATTTTCGGAATTAGGAGATAAGAAAGCTCTTTTATTTAAAAACTGGAAATATATTTACAATTCTTTTTTGAAAACCGAAGAACTATATAATTTGAATACTGACAAAAGAGAAATTCTCAATCAAATAGATAGAGAAAGAAAACTTAGAAAAAGATTTAAAACTTTAATTCTAAATTACTCATTTCAGGAATTTAATTTACAAGAAAAAATTAATAAAATTCCAACTAATTTAATTCCTCAATTAAAAAGTCTTGGTTATCTTGGAAATAGAAGTTTTGGAGAAAATCAACTGTCTAATAATATTTTAAAACCAATCAGAGACGAAGTTGATTTTAATAAGAAATCTTATAATCCTATTCAATTAATTTATGGTTGGAAAAAATTAGAAAAGAAAAATAATAAATTTTTTTATTGGATTGGACCTAAAACAATGTTTGTTTTAATGAGGAAATCCAAAAAACAAAACAAATTAATAATAAAAGGAAATCTAATTTTAAAAAACTTTCCCAATAAAATTCAAAAAATAATTTTACTATGTGAAAGAAGAAAATTAGGAGAATATATACTCGATAAAGAAGGTCCTTTTTCAATTTGTTTTAAAGTTCCTCCAAATTTAGGGTTTGAGCGAGCTTTAGAGTTTACCCTTCTTTGCAGGAATTATTTTAAAGAAAAAGATTTTAATTTAAGTTTAATGATTTCCAGTATTTATTTTAAATAACAACAAAATATTTTAATATTTTGTTCTCCTTGACAAAAGAAAAAAAGATTACTTATATTGGAGATAAAATAAGAGAATGAATTTATGCATAATTATTGTCACATGGAATGCTAAAAATTTTTTAAAGAATTGTTTAATTTCAATTTTTAAAAATATAAAAAAAATATCTTTTGAGATAATAGTCGTTGATAACGGATCTATAGATGGAACTTCTGAAATGATCAAGAGGGAATTCCCAGAAGTTATTTTAATCCAAAATTCAGAAAATTTAGGTTTTGCTAAAGCAAATAATCAAGCTTTGAAATATGCGATAAGAAAATTTAGAAAAGTTCCATATGTGCTGCTATTGAATTCCGATGTGATAATAAAAAATAATGTTATTGAGGAAATGTTCTCATATATGGAAGCACATTCAGAAGTTGGGTGTATTTCGCCGGCATTAATACTGCCAGATAAAAAATCACAAGTTGGAGTAGCTGGCTTTAATCCCTCCCCTTTTACAGGATTCAATTATTTTTTCTTTATTTCTAAATTACTTCCTAAAAAAACAAAAGGCTTATTCATAGATCAAACTAAATTTCTGAGCGAAAAAAGACCAGTTGATGTTGATTGGGTTTCTGGCGCATGTTTAATGGTAAGAAAAAAAGTTATTTTAGAAGCAGGTCTTTTAAATGAGGATTTCTTTTTTTATGTTGATGATGTGGATTGGTGTATTAGGATAAAGGAAAAGGGCTGGAAAATACATTATTTACCATGGCTTTCAGTTATTCATTATCATAATATAACTTTCGAGGAAATTTTGAGAAAACCTAATACAAGATGGGTTATTGAATTGTTTCAATATATTAAAAGAAGAAAAGGTTATTTGAGTTATGTTTTATTTCGATTGTTTTTCATTGGAGGATATACTTTGAGAATTATTTTATACGGAATAGGATATTTTATAACTAAGAAAAGTTATCATAAACAAAAAGCTTTTGAAGTATTTTATTATTGGAAAGCAGGATTAAAAGGAAAAGAGATTTAAAAATGAGGTTTAATCTTTTAGATTTTATTATTTGTCCTAAATGTAAAGAAAAACTTTATTGTATTCCTTTTAAAATAAAAAAAATTCCTCCTAATTTTAATCATTTGTGTGAAAAATGGTGTGGTGCTAAATTGATTCAAATAGAAAAAAATGAAAAAGAGAAATTACCTTTTTTAAGTTTTATAAATGATATACTTGAATTTAAAAGTCCATTAGAAATAAATTTAGAAGACTGTCGCTTATGTCATCAATTCGATGTTATAGAGGGGATTTTGATTTGTTTAAGATGCAATATTTTTTATCCAATAAAAAAATCTATACCAGAAATATTACCTGATGAGTTAAGAAATCTTGGAGAAGATAAAAAATTCCTAATAAAAAATAAAGATAAAATCAATTTTAATTTTGATGTACTCTTAAAATCCATATATTCATCCGCGAGGGCTTTCTTAAATGACAAGAAAAATGAATATAAGTTTAAAAAAGCTGAAATGGAATTGACTAAAAGGAAAGATTTGCCAGAGGGTTTTTTAAATCCCGGCTATGTAATGCCTTTTGAAAGTTTGCAACCAAGAAGAACGATTGAAAGAATACTTAGATTTATTACTTCAATGTTTTATCTTGATCTTAAACACAATGATTTAATTCTTGATTTAGGTGTAGGTTATGCTTGGACAAGTGAATGGCTCATGAAATTAGGGTATAGAGTTATAGCTATAGATATAAATAGAGATTATATGGAAATAGGACTAAAACGCACGAAGAATAAATTACCTCCTCTTATTGTTTCTGATATTGAAAATTTACCTTTAAGAAAACAGGTATTTCATGGAGCTCTTTTTTTTGATACTTTTCACCATTTAGCCAATAGAAAAAAGTGTCTTCAAGACCTTTCTGAAATACTCGTTCCAGGAGGACGGTTAATTATGGCTGAGCCAGGTCCTCGTCACGAATTTCAGCCAATTTCGATTCAAGTTATGGAAAAATATGGTATCCTTGAAAAAGGAATAAGTAAAAAAGATATAAAAAAAATGATTAAAAACACTTCTTTTAAAAGTGTCAAGAAATTTCCTTATTCAATAAGTGATATAGAAATAATTCTTCTTGAAAAGAAAGGTAATAGAATTTTTGACTCCAGAGGCCCGGATTTTCTTTGTGCTCAGATTAAAAGTGAACAAGAAAAATTGGAGATTAATAAAGGAAATCCTTTTACAATTCGTCTTTTTATTAAGAACATTGGAAATACAATTTGGTTAAAAGAAACTCTTGACGGAATTGGAAAAGTAAGAATAGGATTCCAATTAAAAAATATGGGAAGAGCATTGGTGGATGAGAATTTCTTTAGATATTCTATTCCAAAAAATATTTTACCTGGAGAAAAATTTAAGATAGAAGTCAAACTTCCACCTGTAAAACATTGTGGAAAATATATTCTTGAGATAGATTTAGTCAGTGAAGGGATAATGTGGTTTAAAGATTGTTATTATAATCCTTATCAGATTAGTTTAGAGGTTAAGTAATTGTTTTAATTCATTTTAATAGCTGGTGTAAAATTATTCTATGTAGATTTTTAGAAAGAAAGTTACCCTCCACAGGATAATAGAACTCTTCCTTTTTCAGGAAAATTTGGAAAAACGAATAATTCTTGCTTAATAAATCAATTACAATTGATACCACAATTAGGAAATTTTAATTGACCTTTCCATTTTCTCAGTAAATAATATTATGAGCGATGTCATTATTGTAGCTATAATCAGTTATTCCTAAATCCATAATATTTCCTAGAAGGGTGTTATACGCGCTATTATTAGATAAAACAATATCCCAATAAGGATGTTGAGGATGCTCTATAACATTATTCATAATACTATTGTAATTAGTTCCATTAATCCAAACAGCACTAACTAAAAAGCGTAAAATATTACTAACAACAATGCATTTATTTGCTCCATCCAGAGTTATACCATTTACACCATTTAAACCTTTTTCATTTCCTGTAATGTGAAGATTAGAAACAATACTTCCGTCTTTCCTTAAAATTACTCCGTGTTCACCTGCAGTTGCATCATCTCTAAAAGCGATCCAGCCTCCTTTTATGAATTTATTTTTTATTTTGTATATTCTTTTAATTTCATATATTCCATAATTACCTATTACAGTTTTTAAAGTTAATCCTAGGGAAAGTATCTTGTTTCTGACTTTTTTCCATTCAGAATACTTTGAAAAATCCACAATAACATATTGCACTCCTCTTTTTCTAAGCAACTCTACACTGTCTTTATCTGGAAATTTCTGTAATAACGGGAGAATATCAATAAAATTACTTGGGAAAAATGAACCATAAGGCATGCCTAATAAAGGTTTATTATGAATAAAACTGCCATAAACATAATCATGAAGTGTTGACAACTCTATAGGAAATTGAACTACTGCTCCTTTCCCTTTTTGAGTTGCTAACCATTGGTCAATTGGACGAGCCTTAACTTCAAATATTTGGAATTTAGGATAAAAATCAATTGAAATAAGTACTAATATAACAACAAAAATAATTTTGGAATTGACCTTTCGGAATATTTCTTTTGAAAAATATTTATATCCTACACCAGCTATTATAGCAGTAAACAAACTAACATAAACCCCATATCTCATCCATACCCTTAGTCCGCTATAGAAAGGGAGAAATTTAAAAAGCAAGTAATTTGGTAAAATAATCGGAATTTGTGACTTCAATCCCAAATGTTGGAAAATCGAAGGAACTTTAATAATAACTTCTTTTCCAAACCAGTGTAAAGTAACACCCATTGATAAAAGAATTGCCCAAAAAATAGACCATATAAATAATTTTATAGTTTTTAGACTATTTAAATGTTTTTTTGGGTATATAAGTGCAATAAAAATTAAAAAAAGAGTAATTAAACCAATATAAAGTGTTTGTTCCACCCATAATGAGCGATCAAAATGTTTATCTATCCAATTCCCCCATATAAAATGAGTTGGAGCAGGCAAGAAAAAATCAGTAAGACTCGCAGACCATATTTTCACTTCACTAAGGGGACGTTTAAACACATTATCTTTAAAAATTAAATATAAATGTGGGAGTACTGATACAATAATAAATGGTAAAGCAATAAGAATAGATGCTGATAAATTTTTCCAAAATACTGATTTCAAAAAAATTTTTCGTTCAATAAACAACATGTAGCCTATAATAAAAAAGAAAGAAACAATTAATGTCATATAAAGATAATATAATGAAGAGCAACTTGCAAGCCCAAGACCAAGTCCAGTAATCAAAGCATATTTCCATGAAAAGGTTCGTTTTTGAAGAATATAATATAAACCAAAAAAATATAATCCTAACCATTGTGTTCCCATTAAATGCAAATGTCCATTAGCATGAGCCATTCGATAGGAAGAAAAAGCAAAAATAAAACCACCCACCAGCCCTGCACCTACATCTCCAGTAATTGATTTAACCCACCAATAAACTATTAAACCTGATAGAATAAAAGAAACGAGTATAACGATATTATACCCCAAAATTGGACCCCCAATTAAACTAACGAGTAATGCTGGAATTACATTTGAAAGTGATATTTCAGTGTACGCTAAATTCCATCCCAAGGGATAATTAAGAAATGGAACAATATATGGATTTTGTTTTATTTCAAATATGCATTTCTTCAACCATTTAATTAACCAGACAAAATAAAGATTATCCCCAAGAGGACCAAGAATAGAAGAGCTAATATGTAGTACAAGAGGCCATGTCATAATTATTGTAAATACAATAAAGAAGAAAATTGGACTGAAAAGATTAGTATATTTTAATTGGTTATCAAAAAATAACAATATATTTTTTCTCTTCAATTTTTTTAATTTTAATTCCCCGTAGTAAAGGTTTATAACAAAGCCAAAGTTAAAAGTCAAATAGTATATTAAGGACTTCATTCCCTCTAAGCACTTATGAGTTTTTAGAGATAGCGGCTTTTTTGTGAAAACTTCCTTTTTTTTAAGATTTTTTAAGTATCTCGTGTTATCCAAGAGGCTTTTTTATAAAAATCTTGAGATATTCCCCATATTTAATAGGAAAAGTTAGTAATATCTCAATAATTCTTTATATATCTTTAAAGTTTTTTGTGCTGTTAATTTCCAAGAAAATTCTTTTGCCCTTATGAAAGCTTTCTTAATATAATCACTCTTCAAGTTCCTATCACTTATAATTTGAAAAATCGCTTGAGCAATTTCATCAATATTAAAAGGATTTATAGCAATTCCCGCATTACCAATAATTTCCTTTAATGCTGTGGTATTGGAAGTAATTACTGGGATTCCGCAACTCATGGCTTCAAGAACTGGTAAGCCAACTCCTTCAAATAGTGAAGGGTAAACAAAAATGTCAGCTCCATTATATAAATATGGTAAATCCTCGTCCCTTACAAATCCAGTAAAAATTATATTTTTATAGCAATCCATTTTTTTTACAAACTTAATAGTTTCTTTGCTGTTATAATCTTCTTTACCAGCAATTACCAATTTGTGAGGAATTTTTTTATTTTTTTTCAAAATATTATATGCCTTAACAAGGGAAAGTAAATTTTTTCTTGGGTTTAATCTGCCAACAGTCAGTATATATTCCCCACTTATGTTATATTTTTTTAAAACATTTTTTATTTTTTCTTCATTTTTTATGGGTTTAAAATTTGATGAAACACCATAGGGAATTACTTCAATTTTTTGGGAATTTATTTTGTAATTTGAAATAATATCATTTTTGGAAAAATTAGAACCCGTTATAACTTTATCAGCTTTTTTGGCTGTAAAAGGAATTAAAATTTTTGACCTAAAAACTTCAAATTTTGAAAAAGATTCTGGGAAGTGCAAAAAGCAGAGGTCGTGTATAGTGACAACAAGTTTGCCTTTAAAAAAAGGGGGTGAAATGTATTGGACATGTAAAATATCTAAGGAATCTTTAAAGGTTTCTTTTGCAAGAAAAATGGGAATTCTTAAAAAAGGGGTTTTAATAGGAAGCTGCTTTATTTTTAATTTCTCATTTTGAGAAAAATTTTTATAAAAGGGATGATTGATATCTGTTACATAAAAAATATATTCATTCTCTTTATCTATTTCTTTTAATTCTAAAAGTAGATTTCTAATATAAGTGCAATTACCTGTGCCATCTTTTTCTGCTGCATGTGCATCAATTCCAATTTTCATAGGTAATTATTAATAAGCTCCTTCTCCAGACATTAAAACTTTAATGGTCTTAATAAGTATTATAATATCAAGCCAGAAAGACCAATTCCTAATATAGTATTCATCAAGATTAAGTCTTTCTTTAAAAGGAAGTAAGGAACGTCCACTTATTTGCCATAAACCAGTTATACCAGGTTTTACTTGTAATAGGATTGAACTTAAGGAACCAATTTCTTTAATTTCTTCCATTAAATATGGTCTTGGTCCAACTAAACTCATTTCTCCTTTTAAAACATTTAGGAGTTGAGGCAATTCATCTAAGCTGTGTTTTCTTAAAAATTTTCCAACTCGAGTTACTCTTGGGTCAAAAGTTTTTAATTTTTTGAATTTTCTCCACTCCTCCCTTGCTAAAGGATTTTCATTGAGATATTTTTTTAATCTCAAATCAGCATCTATATACATTGAGCGAAATTTGATTAGTTTAATCTTTTTTCCTCTTTTGCCAAATCTTTCTTGTATAAAAAATATTGGTCCCTTTGAGTCAATTTTAATTGCTAAAGAAATTGCAATGAATAAAGGGATTGTAAGAATTACGAGAATTAAAGCCAGAGTTAGTTCAAAAATATTTTTAATTAGAATATTCCACGGTTTTGCTAGATTCTTTTTCACTGAAAGGGAAAGGGTTTTTCCAATATTCTCAATTTCTACGCCTGCAGTTATTAACTCTCCAGTTCTTGGAATATATCGAATAGTATCACTTATCTGTTCACATCTTTTTAGAAGTCCAATCATTTTATCACTCGACAGATTTGGCAGAGAAATAATGATATCTTCAAATCCTGTTTTTTGTTTCCACTCTTCAATTTCATCAATATTTCCTAAAATTTTTACATCTCGTATCGAATTGAACTTTGAATTATTTTTACTGGTAAGACATCCTACAACTTCATAACCTAAGGTTTTATTCTCTTTTATGGCTTTTATTATAGAAGAGATAGTTTTGCTTGAACCTATAATAATAACTTTCTTTCTCCATAGATTAAGTTTAATTAAAATAGTTTTAATTATGAACCGAAAAATCGGGAGAAAAATAAAACTCAATAGCCATGCAAGAATAATTATTGTTCGGGAGAATTTAGCATACTGTCTTGTAATGAACACAGCAATCATGATAATGAAAAATGATATAGTAGTGCTTTTCAAAAGAAGTCGAGTTTCATCCCAAAATGAGTATCTCTTCGTATACAATTTCTCATAAGTGAAAATAATAATCCAAATTATAAACATATAGAAATGTTCTAAATGATTCCCAAGAGGAACAGGTTTTTGTTGGAATCCATAATAAATTAAAGGAAGGACTTCTTTTCTGATTAAATAAGCTAATGAGAAGGAAAAAATTATTGCCATAAAATCCGAAAAAATTAAAGTGCTTAAACTTACTATTTTCTTTGCCATTAGAATTTTGAATTAATTTAGCATACTTTTTAAAAATTTTCAAAAATCTCTCAAATTAGATTTTTTCTAAAATTGAATATTTGCTACATGATTTCTAAAGTCTGTTTCAAAAACAATGAAATAATTATTATTGATTATTTGTATTTTATAATCAACACTATTGCCGTCAATTGTTACTTTTATATTCTCATATTTTTTCTTTGGAATTAATATCTTGATTTTGCCTTTTTTGGGGAAATTACTGTTATATTTAAAAACAATTTTATTATTTAATTTATTTAATTGATATTGATAAGCTACAAAGATATCATCCACTGGTTGATATATATGGATTTTATGGAAACCCTCACGCATTTTTGGTTCAATGGAAAGTAAATTTTTTGATAATTTAATGCCAAAGAAACCCTCTATTATAGCTTTGCTTAAGGCCCCAGCACTTCCACAATAAAATGGGCTCCCCTGACCTTTCCCTTCTAATGTATCCCATTCATAGAAATTTCCATTTTGAAGAATTTTGTTCACAATTTCTAATAATTTTTTAGTAGCTGTGTTTGAGAAGCCCCTTTCGTATAAAGCATATATAAGTCGGGCACCAAACCAATCCCATTGTCCACCATTTTGATATTCATAAAAATCATCCATCATTGGATGTTTAAAAAATCCCTTTGGATAACAGGGCAATAAAGTTCCACTAATTGTAGAGGCATTAAATATTTTTTGCCTTTCAAGGGCGACTTTAAAGATTTTTCGAGCTTTATTTTCATCCGCAAGTCCAGAGAGAATTGCTATTGTATTTCCACCCATCGCAAAAATATTATTTTCGTCAAAATTATGTTTTAAAGGAGTTAAATGAATATGAATTCTATAAAAACCCTTATCTTCTTGCCAAAGCCATTTATTTGTATTGATTTTTATAGATTCAGCAACTTTTTTCCAATAATTAGCTTTCTGATTAATATTTAATAATTTATACATTTCACTTAAATTCTTACAAGCTAAATAGAACATGCTTTGGTCATAAATATCCATTGTCCAAACTGTTCTTTTATCTGTATAAATAGCTTTATTGTTCGCATCTATAATATCAACATCTCCCCAATCAGCAGTATGGGCACCAATTACTAAACCAAATTTTTTATTGAATTTGTTTTTAAGAACAAAAGCAAGAGCATTATCAAGCCTTTCAATGATTTTTTTTCCTTTAATTTTTTTATTAAGCCAGTTAGAACCAATAATTGAGACAATTTGATAAGCAGATTGAACAGCACTTGATTCTTGGTCGGTTTCTGTTGTATTTTTGTCACAATGACCATTGGAATCAATCCAATCGTAAAGAGAACCATTTTCTTTTTGATAGGCTAAATGTTCTTCTAACCAGGAAGTGAGATATTTAATGCCATAAAAATATCGAATTAGTGGTAAAATCGTAGCACTATCTCTAAGCCATATTTGAGGATATAAATTACCTGCTCCAAATCCATAAACTTTACCTATTTTACCTTCAAATTTAATTTCATTGTTTTTTAATGTAACTCTAATTAATTTTTGAATTTTATTTAATTCCTTATATTCAGAAAAATACTTTGTATATTTTCCATACTTAAGATTTATTTCATATTTATTTTCAGGCCATCTACTTTCTTTTACAATAAGATTTATTTTTAATGTCTTAGATTTTTTATTTTTAAACCAAGTAATACCCTCCCTTACTATATCAAATTCAAGTATATATTTTCCTATTTTTAAAGGAGCATTTAATTTCACCTCCATTTTTATTGTTTGTCCTGGTTTTACTCTTTTAGGCAAAGTAAAACGAGGATTATCAAATTTTATAATTTTTCCTTTTTCATTTAGTAAATGGTATGACAAAAAATAGGGATTTTTGTCTCTGGAACTCCATATTTTACTTCCAGTGTTTTTAATTCTTAATGGAATCGTAAATTTCCCCCCTTCAAAAGTTTCAACAGTAGAAAGAGTTGATTCTATTATACAAGCATAAATTTTAGAAGTAGGTTTATTCTCTAAAATATTATTTTTTCCTGCCCAATACCCAAAGAAAAAAAATAAAACAATTATTAGAAAATAAGAAAATTTCTTTAAAAAAATTTTCATCATTGAAAATCTAATTTATTTAGAAAAATGAGATTTGTCAAATTTATTTTTTTTGTTTAAAATTATACGAGCTTAAATGACATGGAAAGATAGATATAGATTATTCTTTTCAGGATTTACTCTTATTTATTTAATAGCTCTTTACTTCTTTTATATAAAATATGTTCCCTTTGTTAAACCCTTCCAATTTATATTAATTCCTTTTTTATTTATTACCTTCATATTAACAGTTTTTAATATCCAGTGGGGAATATTATTTTTCATCTTCTCTTTTCCATTAATAAATAATCTGCCTTATTTTTTTGGAATATTTGAAAATACACCTCATGCTCCTATTGCACTTATTTTATTTTTATTCTTTTTCTTAGGGTGGTTAGTCCGTAATATTATATTTCCATCGAAACTTTCTTTCGATTATCCAATTTTTAAACCAATGATTTTATTTTCAATTTTAATTCTAACTTCTGCAATTATAACATTTTTTAGATA